>DATBNA010000148.1:0-5288 GCA_036554545.1 Hyphomonadaceae bacterium | reverse complement strand
CCGGCCCACCGTGGCGTGGTCGGCCGCGGCGCGGCATCGGCGCCCGCCTATAACTACTCGCCTGCTCTCAAGGCGTCGGGCGTCACCTGGACGCCAGAGAACCTCGACAAGTGGCTCACCGATCCGCGCGGCCTGGTAAAGGGCGTGCGGATGGGTTTCCGCCTCACCGACGCTCGGCAGCGCGCCGACGTGATCGCCTACCTGACCGAAGAGGGAAAGAAGAAGCCCTGACCTACTGCTTCAGCAGCAGTTCGAACTGGTTGCCGTCCGGATCTGTGAGGAAGGCATAGGAGAGGCCTTCCGCGGACTTGGCCGGCGGACGAAGCAGTTTGGCGCCTGCCTTGGTCGCACGCTCGATCGCCTTGTCCATGTCGGGCACCTCGACTATCAGCGCCGCCATGCCGCCGGCCTTGGGACCATTGGCGCCGCGGGTGGCGATGACGATGGGCGTCGATGTCGCCTTCTTCGCCAGTTCCGGCGTCGAGCCCGAATTCAGGACAATCTCCTTGAACGTCGGTGTGTCGACCGGCCGGCGCGTCTCCGACATGCCGAAGGCCTGCGAGTAGAATTTTGCCAGCGCATCGACGTCCGTCGCCAGCACCCGGATGGAGCGCACCTGGATGCCTGTTTCCTGCGCGAATGCCGGAGCGCCTGCGCCCGCTGCCGCAGATGTCAGCACCAGCGCTGAAAACCCGGCCTTGAGAAGCTTCATTTCAGTCCTCCCGAGTGGCGCCGGCGTCCGTCTTGTTAGAACAGCGGAGCGTCCGGCTGGATGATGCGCTTGAAGGTAATGCGCCCGATTTCGTTGAGCATGGTATTCTTGTCCACGAAGGTACGGATCGTGGTGGAGATCGGCGCGCCGTTTTCGTCGATGGTGAAGAGCTTGAAGCGCTGCTTGTCCATCGCCTCGATGCGATAGCGCCCGGTCTGCGTCACCGGGTGGGCCGGCACGCCGCGTACTTCCATCTTGTTGCAGGTAACAAAGGTGCCGTCGTTATTGAAAACGGCGGTAATCTCGCCCTTTACCTCGCCGCTAAGCGTGTCGGCGTGCCACTCGCCAACGAGAGTGCGATTGAAATTCGCGGGCTTGGGTTTCCCGAACATGACTAGTCCCTTTGGGCGACATGCCAGCACAAGCAAGCCTCCGCGCCAACCGCTTTGAGTCAGTCACGCCGGCCGTCATGCCCACCCCCCATGAGAAAATCGCCCTACACGCTCGGAGGGCCACATGGCAACGTGCCCGGCGCTCCGAACCTTAAGGAATTTCCATGAACCCCGGTCCTTCCGCTACGTTGCGTCCGATCACCGGCGGCTGTCAGTGCGGCGCGGTGCGGTACGCCATGCACGTAGCGAAGGTGGAAAAGCCTCACGTCTGCCATTGCCGCATGTGCCAGCGGGCGACTGGCGGCGTGTTCGCAGCGCTCGCGGGTTGCGCGAAATCGAACATAGAATGGACGAAAGGCGCGCCGGCTTTCTTCCGCTCGTCCAACCTCGCCCAGCGCGGCTATTGCCGGGAATGCGGGACACCCCTGAGCTTCAGCTACGATCTGCCAGAGGCGCGTTTCTACGTCACCATCGGCTCGATGGACGACCCGGAGCTGGCCGCCATCGAGGTGCAGTACGGCACCGAGTCGAAAATTTCCTGGGTCCGCTTTTGCGAGAACGTACCTGGCGAGCGCACCGGCGGCACGCCCGAGACTGCGCAGTTCTTCTCAGGAATGAAGAGCAATCAGGGCTAGGCGGAGATCGAGACGATCTGCGCTTCGCTCGCGCCCACCATGACGCCATCGCCGACGCGCTTGCCCATCAGCGCACGGGCAAGTGGAGCGACATGCGAGACCGTGCCTTGCGCCGGATCGGCTTCGTCCTCGCCGACGATGCGCCACGTACTTCTGCGGCCATCCTCGCGCTCGATAGTGACGGTCGCGCCGAAGCGCACTTCGCCGGCGTCGGCAGGCGCGGGCATGAGCTGCGCGCTGGCGCGGCGGATCTTCCAGTAACGGAGTTCGCGCGCCGCCCGGGCTGCCGCGTCGCGATCCTCTGCAGCGTGCGCCTCCGACTGCCGGCGGCTGTGCTCGTCAATCTCGGCATCGATGGCGGCCAGGCCTTCCGCAGTCACCAGATTGGGCTGGGAGGAGATGATCCGCTCCGGCAGTTCGGCCGTCCCGCCGCCATCGTCTTCGCGTGTAAATGCCTTGCTCATAAGGGTAATATGGTACGGGTTCCTGTCCGCGACCAATTGAGGGAACTCCAGGCCAGACCTTGCCGAATTCCTTACGAAATCGAAGCGATCCGCGGCCAGGAGTTCGTGCAATCTTACCCACGTTTGACTATCTATGATGGGACGCCCCGGGACCGGGCGCCGGAGCTGTATTCGTGGACGGCAAGCGTATCCTGCTGATCATCGGCGGCGGCATCGCCGCCTACAAGGCGCTGGAGCTTATCCGGCTGCTGGCCAAGGAAGGCATCGGGACGCGGGCCATCCTCACGAAGGCTGGCGCAGAGTTCGTGACGCCACTATCAGTGTCGGCTCTCTCCGGCGAGAAAGTCTACCAGGAGCTCTTCGACCTCACGGACGAGGCCGAGATGGGCCACATCGAGCTGTCGCGCTCGGCCGATCTCGTCGTCGTCGCGCCAGCCACGGCCGATCTCATCGCCAAGGCCGCCAACGGTCTCGCCAACGATCTTGCCTCGACCACCCTCCTCGCCACCGACAAGCCGGTGCTGATGGCGCCCGCGATGAATGTACGGATGTGGGAGCACGCTACTGTTCGCCGCAATGTCGCGCAGCTCGAAGCCGACGGCGTCCATGTGATGACGCCGGACGTCGGCCCGATGGCTTGCGGCGAGTTTGGCCCCGGCCGGCTGCCCGAACCCGAGCGCATCGCTGCGACGATCCGCAAGCTGCTGGCTGCGCCGCAAGGTGCAGGACCGCTGGCGGGCTTCCGCGCAGTGGTTACGGCAGGGCCGACACGCGAACCGCTCGATCCGGTGCGCTTCATTTCCAATCATTCGTCGGGCAAGCAGGGCTATGCCATCGCCGAATCGCTGGCGCGTCTCGGCGCCGATGTGCGCCTCGTCACTGGACCGACGCAGCTTGCGATTCCCGATGGCGTGACGCCGGTGAAGGTCGAAACCGCCGTCGAGATGCACGACGCGGTGAAGGCGCAATTGCCTGCCGACATCTTCGTCTCCGTGGCCGCCGTCGCGGACTGGCGCCCTGCGACACGCGCGCAGACCAAGCTCAAGCTCAAGGGCGGCGCCGAAGCAGGCGTTGCGCTGCAGCTCATCGAGAATCCCGACATCCTCAAGCGTATCGCCGCGAAGAAAAAAGACCGGCCGCGGCTGGTCATCGGCTTCGCCGCCGAGACCAACGACGTCGAAACGCATGCGAAGGCGAAACTCCAGCGCAAGGGTTGCGACTGGATCGTCGCCAACGACGTCTCCGGCGATGTGATGGGCGGAGCGGATAATGAGGTGCTGCTGGTGACGCGCAGCGGCACGGAACGCTGGCCGCGTATGAGCAAGGGCGAAGTCGCGATGAAACTTGCCGAGCGTATCGCCGAGACCTTCTACGATCCCGAACGGGCCGACGCCGCAGAATAACGCGGAGGCGAGAACAGCTGCCGCCGCAGGGTTCTGTGGATCATGTCGCGATGCTCTCGCGCGCGGCGCTTGGCCGGGCTAGGCATGGCGTTCAGCCGGAGCCTGCCATGACGGTCACCATACGGGTTGCACCCCTGCCCCATTTCGAGGGCCTCGCCCTCCCGGCCTACGAGACGGCGGAAGCGGCCGGCATGGACCTGCGGGCGGCGGTCGAGGAAGCGGCGCCGATGACGCTGGCGCCGGGAGCACGGGCGATGGTGCCCACGGGCCTCACCATTGCGTTGCCTCCGGGTTTTGAGGCGCAGGTGCGTCCGCGTTCGGGACTTGCAGCAAAGCACGGGATCACCTGCCTTAACTCACCTGGGACAATCGACGCCGACTATCGCGGCGAGGTTAAAGTCATCCTGATCAATCTCGGGCAGGAGCCGTTCGTCATCAAACGCGGCGAGCGAATCGCCCAGATGATCATCGCGCCAGTGACTCGTGCAGAACTCAGAGCGGTCAGCGTACTGGACGAAACCAGTCGCGGCGCCGGTGGGTTCGGCTCGACTGGGCGCTGACATCCGGGGCGCCATGCCTGCAAGGGCCTGCTTGCCGCGCCAAGCCTTTTGGCCAATCATCGCGCAATGAGATTTGCTCCTGCCCTTGTCCTCGCCGCCGCCATCGGCAATGCGGCGTCCGCGCAAACTGCACCTGCGGCAGGCTCAATCGTCGACAGTTTCGAGCTCATCAATAACCGCGCCGTGTTCTTCGAGCCAACGGCGGACGGGAAGCTGAAAATCCTGCGCGTCGTCGACAACAGCCGCAGCGAGCCGATCCCGAAGACACCTGGCCAGGTCGCCGTGGCGATGACGTTCGCGCGGGAAATCGGCACTGTGATCGAGTTCAACTCCGGCCTGCCCTACGCCGTCGACTACGCGGCGACGGTTGTTGCGCCCGACGACGGCGCCGAGACGCCGCTGAGAGTCTGCCCCATCGGCGACGGACTGATCACGGCTGAGCAGTTCCCTCAGCCATATGGGCGCATAAGGATCGCAGGCATTACGAAACGCGACGCGCCGCTGCCGCCTGGCTGTTGAACCCTCGCCTCCTGCGGCGCTCGCCGCTATAAGGACCCCGGTCAGGACAGGACTTGAGCGCCATGAGCTTCGATCCATTTTCCATGGTTGTCGCGATCGTCGCCATCAGCGTGGGCGCCGGCGTTGTCAACAACTGGCTCAAGATGAAGCAGGCGACCCAGCGCAACGCTGACCAAGACCGCGAGCTCGCCGACGTCAAGGCCGAGGTTGCAAAGCTGCAGGATCGCGTGCGCGTCCTCGAGCGGATCACGGTCGACAGCGACCGCAACCTCTCCGCCGAAATCTCGAAATTGCGCTAGTCCCCGCCACGCTCGACGCGGCGGCGCAACGCCTTGAGGCTGGCCGTCTGCATGTCGCCGAAACGCGCCAGCCACCCGTCGCGCACGTCCAGCAGCGGCCTTCCGTTGAGCGTGTAGACCTGGGTCTTGCCATCCTTGCGCGCGGCGACGACGCCGCATTCGCGCAGCACGCGGAGATGGCGCGATATGCCGGGCCGCGAAGCGTTGCCGAATTCCGCAGCAATGTCGCCGGCCAGCATCGGACCGTTCGCACGCAGGAGATCGAGTATTTCCCTACGGGTCGGATCGGCGATGGCGATGAAGG
>DATBNA010000125.1:0-11427 GCA_036554545.1 Hyphomonadaceae bacterium | reverse complement strand
GGGACCAGCGTGGCGCCGGCCGGACTTTCGAAAAACTCGGCCCGGCAACGCCCGATCTCACGCTCGAACGGCAGGTCGACGACGGCGTCGACCTCGCCCGGCAGCTGCGCAAGCGTTTCCCCAAAAACGACCTCATCGTTCTCGGCCACTCTTGGGGGTCGGTCATTGCAACCGGCATGGTGCAGAAACAGCCTGCGCTGTTCGATGCCTATGTCGGAACGGGTCAGGTCGCGACCTGGGCGGCCGGCGTGCAGTGGCAGTTCGACTTCCTGAAAGAGCGCGCCCGCGCGAACAACGACGCAGCAGCGCTTGCCTCGCTCGAAGCCATTGGCAAGCCCGATCCGCGCAATATCGTTCAGTATTTCACGTTTTCGCGCCCACTTCGCAGTCACATGAACGACAGCGACAAGGCGTGGTTCGCAAACATGAAGGCCATCGCTGCGCGCGGCGGCGCCACCGAGACGGACATCGAAACAGCAGGCAAGGGCATGGACTTTTCGGGCGGCAAACTCATCCAGACGATGATCCGCGAAGATCTTGTCTCCACCGCGCCACGTTTTGAAACACGTTATTGCGTCATCCAGGGCGAGCACGACCTCTCGACGCCCACTGCGCCGGCCAAAGCCTATTTCGACATCGTGACTGCGCCGAAGAAGCGGTACGCCGTCATCGAGGGCGCTGGCCACTTCGCCCTCGCGACCCATCAGGCCGCCTTCATCGCCGCAATGAAAACCTGCATCGGGCAATAGCAGCGTCACACTGCGTGCTGTGCAGCGCAGCAATTCGCGCACTGCGATTCATCACATAGGTGAAGCGCGGTCGCACGACTGACATCGAAGTCGATTTTGCTTTCGGCCTGAGTCCTGCAGGCGTATGCCTGAGCCAATGATTCGCTCCCGGTCCGGCGCCAGTATGCCGGACCAGGGGAGCAGACCACACGGAGAGGGTGGCCGAATGGTTATGAGCACCAACCTCAACCCGGCCCTGGGCTATGCCCTCGCCAACGCCACCGTATCCGCCGCCATGGCCGCCGAAGGCCTCGTGGGTCGCGGCGACGAACAGGCAGCCGAGGAAGCCGCCGCCGCCGCAATGCGGGACGCCCTCAGCATCGTCAACATGTCTGGCCTCGTTGTCGTCGGCGAGGCGGATGGCTCCATTCTCAATGCCGGCGAAAAGGTCGGCACCGGGCAGGGGCCGCAACTCGATATCGCGCTCGAAGCCCTTGAAGGCTCGACCCTCACCGCCAAGGCCATGTCCAACGCCATTGCCGTCATTGCCGCCGCCCCGCGCGGCTGCCTGCTGCAGGTGCCAGACCTCTACATGGAAAAGCTCGCCATCGGTCCTGGCTATGAGCGCGGCATCGTCGACCTGGATGCGCCGGCCGGCGAGAACGCCCTGCGCCTGGCACAGGCCAAGGGCGTCAAGATCGACAAGATCACCTGCTGCGTGCTCGATCGCCCGCGCCACGAAAGGATCATCGCGGATCTGCGTAAGGTGGGGGCCCGCATCAACCTGATCCCTGATGGCGACGTCGCCGGCATCATCAACACCACCATGCCCGAAACCGGCATCGACATGTATGTCGGTCAGGGCAAGGCGCCGGAAGCCGTCCTCGCCGCCGCCGCTCTTCGCTGTGTCGGCGGCCAGATGCAGGCCCGCTTCGCGTTCAAGAACGAGATGGAAAAACGCCAGGCCGAACGCCTCGGCGTGAAGGACCCGAACCGCCGCTATGATCTCGCCGATCTCGTCTCCGACGATGTTATCTTTGCCGCGACCGGCGTCACCAAGGGCGAACTCCTCGACGGCGCGCGCCGCGTTAACGGCCACATCGAAACGCACACCATGCTGATGTCGTCCGCCTCAGGCGTCGTGCACACGATCCGCTCGAAGATGCCGGTGCAGAAGTAGCCCTACGCCAGTTCCTGCATCCTGCGCACGGTCTTGAGCACCACGCCTTTCGGAAGCATCTTCACGGCCCCTACCAGCATCTTGTTTCGGCCGCCCGTCACCACGACGCGACGGTTGCGCAGGAAGCCTTCATAGCCCTCCTGCGCCACCGGCATGGACGGCATCACCGCGATCGTCTTGCCCAGTCGCGTCTTCCCCGTTCCTGCGCGTTCGCGGAATTTCGACGCCGTTGGCCCAGGACACAGGCAGCTGACATGCACGCCAGTTCCGCGCGCCTCTTCCCACAACGCCTCCGAAAGCGAGAGCACATAAGCTTTCGATGCATAGTAGACAGCCATCAACGGCCCCGGCTGGAACGCTGCTGTCGACGCCACGTTCAGCACGCCGCCGCGCTTCTTCGCCAGCATGTCCTTCCAGTAGATGTGCGTCAGCTCTGTCAGCACCCGTATGTTGAGATCGACCATGCCAAGCTGCGGCTCGATGGGCGCGGCCGCGAACCCGCCCGCATGCCCGAAGCCTGCATTGTTCACCAGCACATCGACGCTCAGCCCGCGCTGCGCAATCTCCGCAGCCAGCTTCGCGCCTGCGCCGATCGCGCCAAGATCGCAGGCGATCGCCGTCGCCTTGACGCCGTGCGCCTTCGAGAGCCGGTCGGCGACTTCCTTCAGCGCCGCTTCTGTCCGCGCCGTGATGATGAGGTCATAGCCGCCCCTGGCGAAGCATTCGGCCAGATCGACGCCGATCCCCGCCGAGGCGCCTGTCACCAGCGCCGTCTGTCCGCCACCAGGTTTGCCGGCCATGACATCCCTCCCTGTGCTGCCGGCAGCAATGCGCCTCCAGCTGCAGGGCGGTCAAGCTGACCGCTTGGAAGCTAGCCCTTGAACTTCAGCCCTGCCTCTTTCAGCGCCTCGCGCATTCGTGGCGAGCTCGCCGGCCCCATGCCGTGCAGCTTCATCACATCGGCCTCGCGCCATGTCGCCAGTTTCTTCAGTGACGTGATCCCCGCATTTTCCAGCGCACGCTTCGCCGGCGCGCTCAGCGACCGAATGAAATGCGAGTCCTTCAGCCGAAGTTCTTCGCATCTTGGGCACGTCGGGCAGTCGCTGCTCTTTGTGTATTTGTGACCGTTCGGGCAGGTCCGTACTGTCCCCTTGCGCTTCGCCCTCGCCATTTCTCGAGCCCTCTGCTGACACTCACTGTCACAAGTCCTGCCTGTTCTCAGGCGTTTTTGACGCCTTGAACCGACTCGCGCGCGGCCACACCTTGGAGCGTGTCCTCGGTAACCGAAAAAACCCATTTCCTCGGCGTTGCGCAATCGCTTTCCGGCAAGGCGTGGCGACAGCGCGCGACCGACGAGAAGCTCGCAACCGAGCATGCGCGCCGCTTGCAGGCGCCGGATCTCATTGGCCGTCTTCTCGCCGCCCGTGGCGTCGCGCTGGACGAAGCACAGCTCTTCCTCAACCCGACACTCAAGGATCTCTTTCCCGATCCGTCCACCTTCGCGGACATGGACAGGGCCGCCGAAGTCATCCTCGACGCCATCGTCTCCGGTCGGCCCACCGCCGTCTTTGCCGACTACGACGTTGATGGCGGCACGTCCTCCGCCATCCTCTCGCGCTACTTCCGCGCCTGGGGCCGCGAACTGATCCTGTACGTGCCAGACCGTCTCAACGAAGGCTTTGGCCCCACGCCCTTCGCCTTCCGCGAGCTGAAGAAAAAGGGCGCCGAACTTGTCGTCACTGTCGATTGCGGCGCCGCCGCCATCGATGCGCTGAGGACTGCAAACGAGATCGGCCTCGATGTTGTCGTGCTCGACCATCATCTCATGCACGACGAGCACACGCCGCCGACGCTGGCGCTGGTCAACCCCAACCGCCCCGACTGCAAGTCAAAACATGGCTTCCTCGCCGCCGCCGGCGTTGTGTTCGTGATGGTCGCAGCGCTCAATCGCCTCGCGCGAAAGCGCAGGATCGCGCCGCCAGGCGGGCTTCCCGATCCAATGAACTGGCTCGACCTCGCCGCCCTCGGCACGCTCTGCGACATGGCCCCGCTCAAGGGAGTCAACCGGGCCTTCGTCACGCGCGGTCTTTCTGTGCTCGAGCGCCTCGACAATCCCGGCCTGCGCGCGCTCGCCGAAGTCTCCGGCATCGAGGCGCCGAAGTCGGTCTACCACGCCACTTTCGTCCTTGGCCCCCGCCTCAACGCTGGCGGCCGCATCGGCGACCCATGGACGGCGGCAAAGCTCCTCGCCACCGACGATCGCGCCGAAGCAATCCTTCTTGCCGAAAAGCTCAACTACCAGAACGCCGAGCGGAAGGGCATCGAGGCGGAAATCCAGAACGCCGCGGTTGCGCAAGCAGAAGCGCGACTCGCGCAGAAGCCGGACGCCAGCATCCTCGTGGTCGGCGGCGAAGGCTGGCACCCAGGCGTCATCGGCATAGTCGCTGGGCGCCTCAAGGAAAAATTCCATCGCCCTGCCATCGTCATCGGCTGGGGCGATGGGCTGGGTCCGGTCGCGCGCGGCTCCGGCCGCTCCGTGCCGGGCGTCAATCTTGGCGACCTCGTCAGCAGGGCGTCGAAGCAGGGCATCCTGATCACCGGCGGAGGCCATGCCATGGCCGCGGGGCTCAGCATCGATCCCACGCGCCTCGGCGACCTGCGCGACTTCCTCGAAGCCGAGACACGCGACGCCACCTTCGAACTCGCCGAAGCACGCGTCCTCGAAATCGATGGTTCGCTCGGTCCCGGCGCCGCCAACGGCGCGCTGCTCGACATGGTCGAACGCGTCGGCCCCTTTGGCTCAGGCGCTCCGGAGCCTCTCTTCGCAGTCCCCAACGTCCGTGCGGCCGGCGCCCGCCGGGTTGGCGAAAACCACGTCGCCTTCGACATGATCGGCGAGGATGGCTCGCGCCTGCGAGCCATCGCCTTCCGCGCAGCTGACGGGCCTGAAGGTCTCGCTATCACCCAGGGCGGCCCGCTCCATATCGCCGGCCGCCTCCGCGCTGACACATGGCGCGGCAAGGGCGCCGTCCAGATCGAAGTCGCAGATATCGCGAAAGCCGGCTGACTCCAGCTATCTTTCCCGCCCTTCCGTTCGTCCTAGGATGGCGAGCAGCGGGAAAGCCCATGACGGACACGCGAAAATTCGCCAACCAGGCCGCGGTACGCGGCCCGTGGCGCAGATACCTTGACAGCCTGGCGCAATATAGGCTGGACCTTCACCGCTATTGCCGCCGCCTCACCGGCAATGTCTGGGATGGCGAAGACCTGATGCAGGACACGCTGGTCCGCGTCTTCTCCATGCTGGGAAAGACAGACGCCAATCTGGAAAACCCGCGCGCCTATCTCATTCGCACCGCCACCAATCTCTGGATTGACCGTGTGCGCCGTTCCGCCCGCGAGCAGGCAATTCTCGCCCTGGATGCCCCTGAGCAATCGACGCCGCCCGACACGACCGCTGAACAGCGCGACGCCGCCCGCACCCTCTTTCAGTCGCTGTATCCGCAGGAACGCGCAGCGATCCTGATGAAGGATGTCTTCGATCTTTCGCTCGAGGAAACAGCCGCCCTGCTGCACACAAGCGTTGGCGCGGTGAAGTCGGCCCTAACCCGCGCCCGCGGCCGGCTCGAGTCAAAACGCCCGCCAGCAAACCTCGACGCCCCGCCGCCGGAAATCGTCGACCGCTTCATGAGGGCGCTCGCCGAAAAGGACATGGAGACGATGCGCGCTCTCTGCTCGGACGACCTCACCGTCGAACTCGTCGGAGGCGCCCAGGGCGATGGCTGGGAGCAGAATCGCAATTTCTTTGCCCACGCGCACATGACGATGCCGGCTCTCGGTTTTGGCCTCAACCCGAACTGGCGCACCATCGACTACGACGGCGAGCGCATCGTCCTCGGTTTCCGAACGCTCGACGGGATCGAAGGTCTAAACGAGGTTCACCGGCTGGAAGTCGGCGAGGACGGCTCAGGCAGGGCCAGGATTCAGCGCGTTCGCTGCTACTGCTTCTGCCCGGAAACAGTCGCCGAGGTCGCCCGCGAAACCGGGGTGCCGCCCCTCTGGCGACCCCACCGAAGTCCCTCCTGGGGCGACGTCGCCGGGGCGCTTGCCGGCCTGAAACGCCGTCCAAAACAGCTGCCAATTCAAGGCGCCTGATAGATCATCTCAAAAGCTTGCAGGTGCGGGCGCATGCGGTTATATCGCGCGCTCCGCTACGGTCCCTTCGTCTATCGGTTAGGACGTCAGGTTTTCAACCTGAAAAGAGGGGTTCGACTCCCCTAGGGACTGCCAGCGCGCCTTTCCGCATATCGAAAAAACCACCGTCGACGTTGCGGATGAGGCACAGTCCCGGGCGGCTGTTCGGCCAAGTGCGGCAAAGTCAATCACAAGTGGATAATCGCTTTGCGAGCTATGTTCGCAGCGAAAAATGTCATGCTACAGTCACAGGTCTGGGGAGCGTGGGTGGATGCAAGCGCAACAGAACCAGCCGTCTGGAGACGCTGACCAGCTCGAAGAGGTTGTCCGGATCGAGGGCCGCGTGAAGTGGTTCGACCCGGCCAAGGGCTACGGTTTCGTCGTTCCCGACCCGGTTTCGGCGGGCGCCGCCGTGCAGCGGGACGTGCTTCTCCACATCTCCGTCATGCGCAAGTTCGGCCGGGATTCTGCGCCCGAAGGCGCCCGTATCGTCTGCAATGTCGCCCTGCGCGACCGCGGCTACCAGGTCAACGAGGTGCTCGAGCTTTCGGCCAACGAAAACGACGACGCGGCGCCGAGCGCTGGCGGGCCGCTGGAAGTCGTTCTGGTGAAATGGTTCAACCGCACCAAGGGCTATGGCTTCGTCCAGCGCCGCGATGATCCGGAAGATATCTTCATCCACATGGTCGTCGTCCGGAAAGCCGGCATCGAGGATCTCCAGCCTGGCCAGCCGCTCCTTGCCTCGATCGGCAAGGGCTCCAAAGGCCGTCACATCGTCTCTGCCCGCCTTCCGGAATAGGGCCTGATGCCGGCTCTTGGCGCAGCCCGTCTGGCGCCCTAGACCAGCCGCATGAAACAGTATCTTTCCCTCCTGGCGTTCGCCTTCGTCCTCGCCTTCTCCGGCTATGCCCATGCACAGGCGCCGCAGAACCCGGTCGGACCCACGGATCCGCTCACCATCGTTTCGGGCGAGAAGAAGCATGCCTTCAAGGTAGAAATGGCCGACACGCCGCAGGAAACCGAAATGGGCCTGATGTATCGCGCCTCGATGCCGAAGGATCACGGCATGATCTTCGACTTCCGTCCGTCGCGCGAAGTCTCGATGTGGATGAAGAACTGCCTCTTCCCGCAGGACATGCTTTTCCTCGATGACAAAGGCGTCGTCATCGCCATCGCCGAGAATGCGCGCCCCGGCTCCACGCGCCTCATTTCGCCGGGCTTCCCCATCGCCAGCGTGCTCGAACTCAATGGCGGCATCGCGAAAGAGCTGGGCCTCAAGCCAGGCGACAAGATCCAGCACAAGCTCTTCGGGAATGGCTGATCCGCCGGAAGCCAATCCACCAGAACAGGAAAAGAGTCCGGCCGAAATCCCGCCTGGCTTCGTCCATGTCCTTCGCGCGCCCTTCATCAACCATGTCGGGCCGCTGCTTCAGGCCGCTGAAAACGCACCTGGTGAAATGCGCCTCGGCCTGCGCGTCGGCCTGGTCCATACCAACACAATGGGGCTCATGCATGGCGGCATGATCGCCACAATCTGCGACAGCGCCATGGCCCGCTCGCTGGTCTCAAAACTCCAGCGCCGCACCGTTACACTGCGCATGGGGATGGAATATCTCGAACCTGTCCAGAAAGGCGACTGGCTTGAAGCTCACGCCCGCCTGGTCTCGAATGATGAGGACATCGCCCACACTGAATGCCGCGTTACCGTGAAAGGCCGCCTCTGCGCGCGTTCAACCGGCGTGTTCAGGCTGCTCCGGAAGGTCTAGGCCGCCGTCGCGAACCCCTCAATCCGCGTCTTCATCGCCCGCATGAACGCCGGCCGCGCCTCGCAGCGTTCCTTGTAGGCCTTCAGCGTCGGCAACCCGTCCAGCATGTCGTCTGGCAAAATCCGGAACGCATCTGTACGTCGTCAGCGCGATTGTGTTCTTGTCTCGTCGGCCGCCTTGAAATGGCTGAGCTGGTCGGCCCGGGCCTTCCTGAATGCGGGACGGCTGGTCACGCGAGCGACATACGCCTCAGTCGCCGGCCGGTCGCCGAAAGCACGAACCTCGGAGACGCGCAGCACATCCGCCATCAGCAGATCCGCGACGGTGAAGCGCCCCGCGGCGAGCCATTCCTGCTCGCTCAGGACTCTCTCCATGTGGCTGAGGCGTTGCTCCATCCATCCGGTCAGACCGTTATTCTCGGCGCCGGTTATCTTCAGGAACCACCATGGCACCGAGACCATCTCGATCGAATTGAGCGCGGCGATCGTCCACTGCAGCGTTTCAGCTTCCCCAGCCGGATCGCGCGGCATCAGCCTGTCGCTCTTCCGCGCCAGGTGCAGCAGCCCGGCGCCGCTTTCGAACAATTCCAGGTCGCCATCCTTCAGGAACGGAACCTGGCCGAACGGCTGCTGCTCCAGGTGATTGGTCGCGCGATCGTCGAACGCGATTGTACGGACGGAGTAGGGGAGGCCAGCTTCCTCGCACGCCCATCTCAGCCTCAGATCGCGCACGAAGCCACGCGGGCCTTCAGGAACCCAGTCCAGGGTCCAGATGGTCAGCTCGCTCATTGCCGCCATCCTGCCTTTTCCGCGAAGGCGAGATTTTCCGTGTAGCGCTGCTGCTTGTTGAACAGCGAATTCCATCCGCCGATATGGTCGTCGCGGTCCTTCACGTCCGAGAACGGCGTCTGGTGGAAGGTCTGCACCGTCTGTCCGTTTTTCTCTGCGAAGGTGACGGTGACCACCGTGTCAGTTTCGTAGGCGGGGTCGTCCCATCTGAAGGTGAAGACGATACGCTTGTTCTTCTCCACCTCGCGGATGACGCCGCCCATGCCCGTCACCTTCCACTCCTTCGCGACCATCTTGGCGCGCCACGCCCGGCCGGGTTTCATCTCCCAGTCGAGCTCAAGGCAGGTGAACTGCTCGGGCCCCCACCACCGGATCATGTGATCGCGGCTTTCCCAGAGCCGGAAGACCAGCTCCACCGGCGCATCGAACGTTCGCTCGATCAGCAATTCGTCGTCGCGAATCTTTCTGGCGGTTGCAGTGTTCATTGCCGCTTTCCCTTCTTGTCACCCTGCCTGTTTTGCCCGGGCCTGTTTTGATCGGGCTTGCCTTGCGTTTGCGTGATCTGCGCGAGATAGGCGTCCATCCGGTCGAACGAGCCCTCCCAGAACTTGCGATAGCGGCCGAGCCATCCATCGAGCTGCTTCAGCGGCTCCGCCTCCAGCCGGCATGGCCGCCACTGCGCCTCGCGCCCGCGGCTGATCAGTCCTGCGCTTTCCAGAACCTTGAGGTGGCGCGAAATGGCGGGGAGGGAAATCTCGAACGGTTCGGCCAGTTCACTGACCGTGGCCGCCCCCCGGGACAGCCGCGCCAGGATCGCCCGTCGTGTCGGATCGGCCAGCGCCGAGAGCGTCATGCTGAGCGGATCGATTGTTGTCATTTAACGTATTCGTTAATTAACATGAATGCTAAATAAGGCAGAAGGAACGCCCCGTCAAGGCCCGAAAACAAAGGGCAGGGCGGCTCGCTTCCGTTCCGCCACTTTTCCGCTATAAGCCCCGCAAATCGGAGTGTGGCGCAGTCTGGTAGCGCATCTGGTTTGGGACCAGAGGGTCGTAGGTTCGAATCCTATCACTCCGACCATTTCCCTTCGCCCGGTAGAGTAGATGAGCGAGCGCCCCGTCATCCTTCTCGCCGCCCATGGCGAGCGCGGCGGCGCGGCGAAGAACGCGCGTCTGGCCCAGATTGTCGAGCAAGTAGGCCGCGCGATCCCTGAAGCGGACGTCGGCTCCATTCTGGTCAATGTCGAGGGCGTCGTGGCGAAAACGCTCGCCGCCTGCGGCTCCCGCCCCGTGCTCTGCCTGCCGCTGCTCTTCTCCGATGGCTGGTTCTACACCGAACGCCTGCGTCCGCATTTTACCGCACCGAACCACAAGCTCGCTGCGCCGCTGGCGCTGTGGCGCTCCTTCGCGCCGTTCCTGTCTGATAATCTCGCCCTGCGTCTCATCTCGCACAGTGCGGATCCGCGCGTCGTCCTTGTGGCCCACGGCTCAAAGAAGCCCGGCCGCTCGGCAGAATGCGCGCGGAAAATCGCCGCACAGATGCAGGCCCGCTATGGCCGGATCGAGGTCGGCTTCCTCGAGGAACCGCTTTTCGCGAAGGACGTCATCGCCCGCGCCGAGCCGCCCTATTCCTGCATTGGCCTCTTCCTCGGCGAGGGGCTGCATGGCGGCGAGGATTTCGACGTTCTCGTCTCGAGCGCCCCAACCCCGCCCGTCGCGGCCTTCACCGCCGGCGAACTCCCCGGCCTGTCCGGCCTCATTGCGGCGGAAGCGAAGGAAAGGCTGGGCGGATAGGCCGCCCAAAGAATTCCGCGCCTCCTGCATCCAGAAGCCTTGGCCGGCCCCTCTTAGACAGAGCAGCGGCGCGACGGCCGCCGGGAGAGGGGAAATTCATCCGTACACGGATTAGTTATTGGCAATCGCGCCAGACAGCGATATCAACTAATACCTTAAGAGACGTCAAGTCCGAGCCCTCCCCGGGAGAGAAACGCCATGAAATTCTGGGTATCGAAGGCGGTGCTCGTCGCCGCCATGGCCGCGCCTGTCGGCGAGGCCATCGCACAGCAACCAGCCCCTCAGCGGGGCGCAACCCAGACTTTCGCTCCTGAAGGGGTGAAGGTCTACGATCCCGCCTTCTTCGCCCGCTACAACCCCGTCACCGCCTGGGACATGGTCCGCCAGGTTCCCGGCTTCGCCATCAACAATGGCGAATCCTTGCGCGGTTTCGGCGCCACCGCCGGCAACGTCCTCATCGACGGCAAGCGACCCTCATCGAAGAACTCCATCTCCGACGAACTTCTGCGCATCGCCGCCCGCGACATCCTGCGCATCGAGATCATCGGCGCCGCCGCTGCGGGCGACATCGACGTGCGCGGCTATACCGAACTCGCCAACGTTGTGCTCAGGCCCGCCACCGAAACGCAGGTGTCCACCACGTGGAATGGCGACCTTGCCTGGGCGGGCCAACGCATCAGCGCTCGCGCCGGCGCCACCCGTTCATGGAAGACCGACGACCTCACTGTCCGTCTCAACACGCAGCTTTTCAGCCGCGGCCAGCGCAGCGAAACCGACATCACGGTTCGCAATGCCTCGGATACGCTCGTCTCGATCCGCGAGGAGTTCAACCAGCAGGTCCTCAGCGAGCTTCTGATCAACGGTACGGTCAACTGGGCCGCCAGCCCGCGCGACTCGGTCAATCTCACCGGCCGCCTGATGCCGCGCCTCTTCACCAGCAACACCGGCTCGATCAGCTACAACCCTGCCGGCACGCCT
>DATBNA010000122.1:0-5000 GCA_036554545.1 Hyphomonadaceae bacterium | reverse complement strand
CAAGCTTAAGCACCCGAGCCGCTCGCGGAAATTGCGCAGCTTCCTCGATACGTAGCTGTCGGCTCTCAGCTCTCGGGCAAAACCCCTCGGTGTCATGCCCGCGCTTGACGCGGGCATCCATCGAGCCGCCGCACCATGGATCGCCGGGTCAAGCCCGGCGATGACAGCCTTTGGGTGGCCACGGCGGGACTCGACCTTGATCCGACCGGTGTCTTGCTGATAGCTGAAAGCTGACAGCCCCTGCCGGGCCCGTAGCTCAACTGGTTAGAGCGCGCCGCTCATAACGGTGTGGTTGCAGGTTCAAGTCCTGCCGGGCCCACCAGCCTTCGCTCGCACAGCGAGTGAAGGCTGCCGCGCCGGAGCCCGCAGGGCGAAGGCGGGCTGCTGCATCCGCGCGCTACGGCTCGGCAAGCCGCGAGGGGTCAATCCCCCGCCGCGGCGCCCTGCTCGAGCGCGGCGACCTTCGCGTTCAGCGCGGCGATCAGGCCGTCGAAGCCCTGCTTCGCCAGCACGGAGGTGAATTCGGAGCGGCGCACCGCCAGCTCGCTCACCGAGGATTTGAGATAGACGTCGACGATCCGCCATTCGCCGGCGCGCCGATGCAGCAGATAGTCGATCCGGATCGGCTGGCCGTTCGCCTGCACGATGCGGTTGTCGACGCGCACATTGTCGGCCGGCGCCGGCTGCTCGCCGAGCACCTCGAACCGCTCGCCGCCGAAGCCGTCGAGGCGCGCCGCATAGGTGGCGACGGAGTAGGCCGCGAAGGCATCGGTCAATTGCTGCTTCTGCGCGTCCGTCAGCTCGCGCCAATAGCGGCCGGCGCTGACCCGGGCCATCTCCGGGAAGTCGTAGGCGTTCGCCAGCTCCGGGGCCAACGTCTTGTAGCGTCCCGCGTAGCCGAGCGCGGCGGCGTTCTTCATCACCTCGATGAAGGTCGCGTTCAGAGTCTGGACGACGCTGCGGGCCGGGCCGGCCGCGGCCTCCGCCGCGCCCAGGAGAAGGCCGGCGGCGACCAGGCTGCAGCAGACGAACAAGCGGAACGATCGCGCCATGCCGGCCCTTGTGAGATTGATCGGATCGATGTCCCCGGCCGTCTTTTACACGTTCGATCAACGTCGCGTAAGCCGCAAGGATGCCCGACAGACACATGCAGAAGCTGCATGACGGCCCTGCAATGGGAATCGGTTCTGGTTTCGTCCGCAAGTGGCCCCGAAACGACGGATGGGCTATGTTTGCCGGCTGGACCAAGATATGGTACTTGGCTTGCGATGCCTTTGTTTATGATCTGTTCGAGCGCAGGAGGGGGACGGATCCCGCGGGCGAACGGAATTCAGCGCCTACAGGGGAAGGTTGAGTTTTCATGCTGGTGATTCTCGCGCAACCCAGGGGTTTTTGTGCTGGGGTGGAACGGGCGGTGGAGATCGTCGAGCTGGCGCTGAAGAAATACGGACCGCCCGTGTACGTGCGCCACGAGATCGTCCACAACAAGCGCGTGGTCGAGAAGCTGCGCAGCATCGGCGCCCGCTTCGTCGACGAGCTCAACGAGATCCCCGACGGCGCCATCACCGTCTTCAGCGCCCACGGCGTGGCGCAGAAGGTCGCGGACGAAGCCGGGCTGCGCGATCTCCCGGTCATCGACGCGACCTGCCCGCTGGTCGCCAAGGTGCATCGCGAGGGCCAGCGCTATGCCGAGAAGGGCTTCGACGTGATCCTGATCGGCCACGAGGGCCACCCGGAGGTCGAGGGCACGCGCGGCCGCATTCCCGGCGGCGTGCATCTGGTGCAGTCGATCGCCGATGTCGACAAGCTCGTCGTCCGCGATCCCAACCGCGTTGCCTACATCACGCAGACCACGCTCAGCGTCGACGACACGCGCGTCATCATCGACCGGCTCAAGGAGCGGTTTCCCAGCGTCAACGGGCCGGACGTGCGCGACATCTGCTACGCCACGCAGAACCGTCAGCAGGCGGTGCGGCTGCTGGCGCGGCATGTCGACGCGATCCTGGTGGTCGGCTCCTCCAACAGCTCCAACTCGAACCGGCTGCGCGAGATCGGCACCGAGATGAGCGTGCCGAGCTACCTGATCGATCAGGCCGACGACATCGACGCCGCCTGGCTCGTCGGGGTCGAGACGATCGGGCTGACGGCCGGCGCCTCGGCGCCGGAGGAGCTGGTCCAGCAGGTCATCGCCCGGCTCGGCCAGTTCGGGCCGATCGAGGTGCAGAACCTCGAGGGCGTCGAAGAGAACGTTCGCTTCAAGCTGCCGGAGATGCTGTGGGACGTGGCCGAATCGCCCTACGGCACCACCCACAAATACAGCCGCCGCGTCGGCGGCACCGCATCCTGACGCCGCCGTCCTTGCGCAACAAGCCGAGAGGTTCCCAACAGTGTCGGTTCCGCTGATCCAGAAGCTCCATGTCGGCGCCTATCTGCTGAAGCAGCGGCTCAAGGGCAACAAGCGGTATCCGCTGGTGCTCATGCTGGAGCCGCTGTTCCGCTGCAACCTCGCCTGCGCCGGCTGCGGCAAGATCGACTATCCGGACCCGATCCTGAACAAGCGCCTCTCGGTCGAGGAGTGCCTGGACGCCGTCGACGAATGCGGGGCGCCGATGGTGGCCATTCCCGGCGGCGAGCCTTTGCTGCACAGGGAGATCGGCGAGATCGTCAAGGGCATCGTCGCGCGCAAGAAGTTCGTCATCCTCTGCACCAACGCGCTACTGCTCGAGAAGAAGCTGCATCTGTTCACGCCCTCGCCCTATCTCACCTTCTCCATCCATCTCGACGGTGACCGCGAGCATCACGACAAGTCGGTCTGCCAGGAGGGCGTGTTCGACCGCTGCCTGAGCGCGATCCGCGCCGCCAAGGCCAAGGGGTTCCGCGTCAACGCCAACGCCACCTTGTTCGACAACGCCGATCCCGAGCGGATGGCGAAGTTCTTCGACGCCTGCATGGACGACTACGGCATCGACATGCTGACGATCTCGCCGGGCTACGCCTACGAGCGCGCGCCCGACCAGCAGCATTTCCTCAACCGGCAGAAGACGAAGAACCTGTTCCGCGATATCTTCCGCCGCCAGGGGAAGCGCAAGTGGCGCTTCAGCCAGTCGTCGCTGTTCCTCGACTTCCTCGCCGGCAACCAGAGCTACCACTGCACGCCCTGGTCGAACCCGACGCGCAACGTCTTCGGCTGGCAGAAGCCCTGCTACCTCCTCGGCGAAGGCTATGTGCGCAGTTTCAAGGAGCTGATGGAGACCACGGCGTGGGACTCCTACGGCACCGGCAAGTACGAGAAGTGCGCCGACTGCATGGTGCATTGCGGCTACGAGGGCACCGCCGTCGACGACACCTTCTCGCGTCCCTGGAAGGCCCTGAAGGTGGCGCTGCGCGGCATCCGGACCGACGGCCCGATGGCGCCGGACATCGCGCTCGACAAGGCGCGCCCCGCCGAATACGTGTTCGAGAAGCAGGTGCAGGAACAGGTGGCGCTCATGCACGACGCCAAGGGCATGTCGAAGCGCAAGAGCAGCGCCGCGTAGAAGTGGCTTCCTGAGGGACAGCCGGCGCTGATAGCGGAGCAACTGTCTGGACTTCAGGATCCGTAGGCGCTTTCTCGCGGCAGCCGTTCCGACAGCCGCCTGATGAACTCGGCGATGTTGTCGCGGATCGAACCTTCGTTCGCGAGCTTCAGCCGTTCGACGCCGTACCAGCTGTCGCTCATCTTCGCCGTATAGGCGGACACGACCAGCTCCTCGAGCACGGTCCGCTTTGCGGCGCGTTCGGTAATCCGGTACTTGACGGACGACGTGACCGTCGCGTCGAAGCCGACCAGCGGCTGATCCAGATTGAGGAGATGCGCATCCAGCAGGTAGCGGCTGTCGTCCGCGCCGGAATACAGGTCCTGAACCTCGAGCGAATTGCGCAGGGCCTGCTTGAACTCCTCGTTGCCAACCTCCGAGGTCCATAGCGGATTGGTGTCCTCGCCGCCGGTCACGGCGCCGATTCCTATCGTTTCCTGGAATTCCGTCGGAATGACCTCGCCCGGCAGTTGCGTCGGGGTGACGGTCATTCCCTGAACGGTCGCGCCGGAGGCGCAGCCGCCGAGCATCAGCAAAGCGGCCGCGGTCAGCGATCGCTTGATCGATCGCAGATAAGTTCCCGCCGTCATCGCGCAGGCCTCGTCGATGGGCCGGGCGAGGACGATGCGGTGCTTTCCTCGGACTTTGCCAGATCGAAGGATTCGGCGTTGGCGGCGGCGTCGTAGGTGACGACGACCCGCATCTCCTCGCCCTGCATGGCCTCGAGCGGCGTGCCGACGAGCTCCCAGAGGCCAAGGGTCAGTATGTCCATCCCGGCGTGGACGGCCGCGCGTCCGGCGGACGATTCATTCCCGACTTCATACTCATAGGTGCTCTGGGTCCGGCCATCCGCGAGGACTGCTTCGCTCTCCGGCGGGCCGAGCTTGGCTTCGATCTGGGTCTTCGCCACGCCGACCTTCAGCACCGACAGGTCGGGCTGGTCTTCGCCGTGAAGCGCCAGACCGACCGAGCAGGCGCTGGCGGCCGGGGCGATGACGCCGAGGAGAACCAGCCGTGCAAAAGCGGATAGGCGGGCGGCCGGTCGCGGCCGATATGGGTCGCGGGGGACGGGATGTAGATTTTCGTGAGCGGGCGCCATGAGACAAACTCCTCCCAAGACATGGCGCAATTCTGCCCACGCCACGGAGGCAATCCGAAGCGCTCCGGAGCGCCTGGCCGAAGACGTGTTCGAGAAGCAGGTGCAGGAGCAGGTGGCGCTCATGCACCAGTCGAAGGCCGCCTCCAGCAAGCGCAGCAGCGCCACCTGAGCGCCGGTCGCCCTACGATCGTCGGTACCGGCCGGCAAGCCGCAAGCCCGGCACCTCGGCGAGGACGCTATGCGGATATCACCTCGCCGGAGCCGCCCGCATGGGTGGGAAAGTCCCTCACTTGGGAAGCCCGTCCTTCACGGGCGGCACCGTCTCG
>DATBNA010000548.1:0-4699 GCA_036554545.1 Hyphomonadaceae bacterium | reverse complement strand
TTTTTCTCCAGTTTTTTTCTGAAGACGCCTCTCGAAAATCGGGGGATTTGACGCTGCTTTTCAGCATATCCGCCGCCGGGGAATGGTTTCCCGCGCCTTTCCCGCCTCGAAGAAATCAGCCGCTCCCGGGCAAGACGCCTTTCATCGCCCTCCGGCACACTTCCAGAGTTCAGCCGCGCGTCGGGCGGGGCCGGAGTCCGTTATGTCCTTCGATGCTGCATCTGCGGCTCGCGCCGCTGCCGCCGACTATCGAGAGGCTTCACGCCACTTCGCCCACCTGCGCGCGGTAGAACGGGCTGATGTGCGCCGCGACCAGCGCATAGAGGAAGCCAAGGCGTCTGCTGCTGTGCGTTCGCGCCCCTCTGATCGCGCAGCTGATCTTCCTGAGCCACGCCCTCGCTCCTCGCCTAAAGCGCTGCTGCTGGACGTGCTCGCCTGACTTGTGTGTGTGTTGGGCTGGTGTGGTGAATGGTGAGCCGGGAGCAGTGCGATCCCCCCTGCGCTGCTCCCCGTTCCCTTTCTCGGCGCGAATGGCGAGTAGCGAATAGCGAGAAACCGGACCGCCCGGCCAAACAACTGCTCCCTACTCCCTACTCGCTATTCGCTTTCTCAGCCCTTGTCGTTGATCGTCGCGCGCAGTTCGGCCGCCTTCGCGCTCTCGATCTGCTCCACACGCGTCAGGTCACACGGCTGGCCGACCTTGTCGCGCGCTTCATAGGTGATGGCCGCCTTGATCCGCCCGGACAGCGCCGGCACGAACTGGATGCCGCGCTGCATCTCCAGCTTCTGGCACGGCGCCTTCAGCGTGATCAGATAGTGGTCGCGATAGGTGTCGCGCATCAGGATGTGCGTATCGTCGATCACCCACGTCGCGTCGAACGGATAGCGCAGCAGCATCGTGTCGACCTGCGTGCCGTCCTTCTCGACGAGCACCGTCTTTGTGTCTCCCTGGGCAACCACAGGCGTCGCAACAATTCCGGCGGCCATCGCCGCCGCGACTACAGGTGCAATGAACCTTCTCATATCGGCTCCAACCGCTTGGCCGGGCCGGCGCCCGGCAATGTTCATGTAGCATGCCGGCGGCTGTTTTCCCACGCCTGTTGCTGCGGCGGACCCTTCAATTCCCTGTTTCTGAATGGGCTTTGCGGGACGTTACGTTCAGGCGCTGGCCGCCATCGAGGCAGGCATTCACGCGGTCTGACGATCCCGCATCAGGCTTTCACGCCGCTCGAGCCGCCATCCAGTTTGGCAGCCGGCGTCACCGTCGCCCTGTATCGCGGTACGCCCCGGTCGTCGGTCTCGTCTTCGACAGTTACGTGAATGATGCAGCCGGGGTTCTGGGACCTCAGGAAGTCGAGCGCGGCCGTGGCCACGTCCCGCTTTTCGCCTTCCGATAGGAACCGGCTCTTCATCGCCCACCCGTGAGGGCACACCCTACCACGCCGACCGACCACCCGAACAATCAATCCATGACAGGTGACGAAAAAATGAGCGGCTGCACCACGGCCGCGCCTCGCTTGACGCCGACACCGCCTCCCCCTCATCTTTGCCGCAACGGGACAAAGGGGAGGCCTCCATGAAATCCGTATCCATCCTGGCGCTTCTTGCGCCGCTGACGTTGTCAATGGCGCTTTCGGGCTGCCTGATCGTCAGCGAGACACGCGAGACCGTCGCTCCGCCGCGGCAGGAACAGCTGGCCGGGTCGCCATCGCCACAGCAGGGCGCGCCTTCGCCGCGGATCACCGCAGGCATGGCCGACAGCGCCGCCGCCGTCTCCACCGCCGGCCTCACCATCACCCGCGATGTGATCTACGGACACCATGACGGCATGGCGACCGTCTACGACGTCATCAAGCCGCGCAACGCCAACGGCTCGGCCGTTCTCTACATGGTATCGGGCGGATGGGTCTCCCGCTGGGCGCCGCCGGAAAACCGCGTTGCGCAATTCAGGTCGCTGCTCGACCAGGGCATCACCGTTATCCCCGTCCACCACGGTTCCGCGCCGCGCTTCAAGGTCCCCGAAGCGCATGCCGACGTGAAGCGCGCGCTGCGCCACGTCTCGCTCAACGCCTCGACCTACGGCATCGACGCCAAACGTCTCGGCGTGTTCGGCGGCTCCGCCGGCGGCCATCTCTCGCTGATGCTCGGCCTCAACGGTGACGACGGCGATCCGGCGGCGACCGATCCCGTCCTCAAGGCCCCCGCGCGCATCAAGGCCGTCGTCTCCTACTATCCGCCGTCGGACCTGCGCCGCCTCGCCGGCCCCAGCGAGCGCTTCCCCGCGCTGGACTTCCCGCCGGACCAGGCCGCCGCGATCTCGCCGATCCTGTTCGCCGACGGCAAGGATCCGGCGACGCTGATCGTCCACGGCGATGCCGACGAACTGGTCAACATCTCCTCGGGCAAGGCGATGTATGACGCGCTGAAGGCGGCCAACGCGAAGACCGAGTTCGTCGTCATCAAGGGCGGCGATCACGGCTTCTCCAACGCCGAACACCGCGCCGAAGCCGGCCGCGCCATGGCGAAATGGTTCAAGGAGAACCTGTAGCCCTGCCGGAAGCGTAAATGGCGGATGGCCCGTCGGCCGCCCGCAATTTATCGACTCTCGCCATCCCGGCGCCGTCCTGCCGTCATGAACGGCAGGGATCATGAATCCTGAAGCCTCCGCCGTTAACGGAAAACCCTTTAAAAGCGGCCAAAAACGCGCGCTTGATTCAGGTTAGATTCACCGCACTTCGAGAAAATCCATGATGTAGGAGTGTGTCATGGGCGCCGTCCTGAGTGGCGGCATCGAGGGCGTATCCGCCCGTTATGCCGCCCAGATCCGCGAGCTGCTGCACGTGCAGGCCATGAAGCGTCTGGCCGCCGAACAGGAAGCCGCGCGTCGCGCAATCGAGGCGCAGGAAGCTGCGCGTCTCGAAGCCCTTCGCACGCGCGCCGCTGCGATGACGGAAATGAAAGAGCCGGTGAAGGTCGACGTCGAGCCGGCCGCCGCCGAACTCGCCGAGCCCATCCAGATGGCGGAAGCATCCGAACCCGCTCCCGTCCCGCCCGCCCAGATCTTCGACGAACAGGCGTAGGCTGCCATTGCAGGCAATGCCGGTGCGTGGACGGAGCATCGCTCGCGCAATACTGTTTTTCCTATGCCCACTCGCCCTCCGAAATCCGGACCGTCCGCCGCCTACACGCGCTTCAGGGAGTCGATGATCATCGACTACGGCAAGTGGCGCGATGGCGAGCCTTACGACATTCCCGCCCTCGCCGAGGTCACGCCGGAGGAACGCGACCAGCTCGTCGATGAGATCATCGCCCGCGGCTCGCTCGACTGGCGCGACGTCGAGGCCCTCCGCGCCCTCGGCACGCCCAAGGCCATCAAGCGCATCGGCGCCGCTGCAAAGAAACAGACCGACGGCGCCGGCATCGAAGCGTTCATGGACGATATAGAGAAGGAGGGCTGGACGCCCGAAATCGAAGCGCGCTTCATCGAAAAGCTCGAACGCGCCGAGTCGATGACAGGCGCCCTCGACCGCCTCTACGAGATCGCCGAGGAGCACCAGACGCCTGCGGTCACGAAACAGCTCATGCGCAACGCCTGCACATCAGGCGATGAAACGGTCCGCTACTCGATGGGCGCCTTCCTGCTCTACCTCGCCGGCCACGTCGACAGCCACTACGTCTTCGACAAGGAACACCGTCCCCACCTGCTCGACCTCAACTCCAGCGACTACAAGACCTACAAGGCCGCCGTCGCCTGGCTGGAAGACAAGGTCGCCAATCCGAAGAAATAGAAGCCGGCCTCAACCCATCCGCTTCATCGCGCAGATCTTGTTGCCGTCCGGATCGCGCAGATAGGCGAGATAGAGCTCCATCGTCGCGTTCTTCCGCACCCCCGGCGGGTTCTCGATCGGCGTACCGCCATTGGCGATGCCTGCCGCGTGCCATGCATCCGCCTGCTCCGGCGTCTCGCACAGGAAGCCGATCGTCCCGCCATTGCCGATTGTCGCCGGCTGACCGTTGATCGGCTTGGTCACGCCGAACGTGCCCGCCTTTGTCCGCCAGAAAACACGATGCCCGTCGACGTGTCCCGGCCGCACGCCCAGCGCCCCCAGCACGGCGTCGTAGAATTTCTTGGCTTTCTCGAGGTCGTTCGTGCCGACCATCACGTGCGAAAACATTGCGCTTCTTCCCTCCTCGACCCGCCGTCCACGGGTTTGTCGAAAGGGAAATGCGCGAACTCCCAGCCGCTGACAATCCTGTCCCATGTCGCAGCCAACAGCAGTCCTCCTCCCCCGAAGGGGGGAGGCGCCCCATGCACGCCTGTCTCAACGAACACCGCCCAGGTGGGGGACCGCCCTCTCAACCTGGCGCCACCGATAGACCGGTCCACCACCCGATCCCGACCGCCTATCCGCCATCAGGCGTCGCCCCTCCCCCGTTCGGGGGAGGAGGATGTCACCTCTTCTGAAGCATCGCCGCAAGCGCGGGCACCTTCATCGCCAGCGCCTGGTCTTTCTCCTGCGCCCGCTTGAACGCCGGCCGATCCGTCGCCCGCGTCACATAGTCCTCGAAACCGGGCCTCTTCGGCAGCCAGCCCTGTTGCATCACGTAGCCCATGTTTCCCGCCATCGCGACATCCGCCGCCGTGAAGCGGTCGCCCGTGATGAATCTGTTCGCCGCCAGCCGCCGCTCCAGGTTCGCG
>DATBNA010000092.1:0-4996 GCA_036554545.1 Hyphomonadaceae bacterium | reverse complement strand
CGCCTTGTCGTGTGCGCGCAGTACCGGCGACCCACCTTCACCTTCTCCGGCAAAAAGCAGCGTCTTCGTCGCCAGCAGGCCGGCGCGGGATGCGACGCCGGTCCGGCCGAGGTTAAGTCCGGCGAGGTCCGGATGCTCAGCTACGTTGTCGGGCGTGTCGGCGTTCGCCATCATCCACGCATGCTGGCCGGACTTCATGTCGATAGCGGTGATGCGCCCCCACGGCGGCTTCATGATCGGCAGGCCGCGTGCGGTCGGCGTCGCGCCGCCGGCATAGACGTAGGCGATCTCCGAACCTGGTGCATTGGCGGTGAGCGCATTGGTTTGCACCGCCGTCATTGAGCCGACATAGAGCACGCCCGTCTCCGGATCGAACGCGCCCCCTTCCCAGTTTCCACCGCCGAGCGGATGCGGCACGCGCAGGATTCCCCGCGTCCCATCCGGCGCGTTCACCAACGAAGGCGGCGTATAGAGTTCTGTGAAGCGGAAGGATTTCGTCGCCTCGACAGCAGCCGCACGCAGCGCCGGAGTGAAATCGATCAGGTCATCCGGCTTGAGACCCTGCCGATCGAACGGCTTCGGCAAGGTTGGAAAAGGCTGCGTCGGATAGGCCAGCTCACCGGGAACGTCGGATGCTGGAACGGGCCGCTCCTCAATCGGCCAGACTGGCTCGCCCGTGTTGCGATCGAACGCGAACACGAAACCCTGCTTTGTTATCTGCAGCACAGCCTTCCGCTTCCCGCCAGGCTGGTCGAGATCGGCGAGGATCGGTATGGCAGGGACGTCCCAGTCCCAGATATCGTGGTGCACCAGCTGGCGCGACCAGCGCAGCTTGCCCGTCCTGCCGTCGAGACTGACGAGGCTGCTGGTATGCGCATTCGCGCCATGCCGGGCGCCGCCATAAAGATCGGACGTTCCCGCCTCGACCGGCAGGAAGATGGCGCCGGTTTCGAGGTCCGCTGACATCGGGGCCCAGACGCCGCCATTGCCGGTGCGCTCGGCTGTTCCCTTGGCCCATGTTTCATATCCGGGGTCGCCAGCCTGCGGAATGGTGCGAAAGGTCCAGAGCAGCTTGCCTGTCCGCGCATCGAAGCCCCGCACATCGCCCTTCACATTGCCACCCGCGCGCGGACGGAAGCTGACA
Organism: Hyphomonadaceae bacterium; assembly: GCA_036554545.1. Taxonomy (GTDB): domain Bacteria; phylum Pseudomonadota; class Alphaproteobacteria; order Caulobacterales; family Hyphomonadaceae; genus UBA7672. The sequence continues at coordinate 3,852 of DATBNA010000092.1, read as the reverse complement.
AGGTGCGCCGGACCGACAACAACGACATTGCCGATCACCAGAGGCGGCGATTGCGAACCGACATCCGGCAGTCCTGTGGTCGGCAGGCCGCGCATGCCGACCATCAGATCGAGGATACCGTTCTTGCCGAAACCTTTGATGGGCTGTCCGGTCTTGGCGTCGAGCGCCGCGAGATGGAAGCCGGGCGTGACGGTAAAGATCCGCGCCTGCCGGCCGTCGCTCCAGTAAGAAACGCCGCGCCCCGCGCCCTTGCGCGGCGCATTCTCCAGGCGCGCGGGATCCTCCTGCGGGCGCCACATCCACAGCGTCTCGCCAGAGGTCGCGTCGATGGCGATGACATTCCGCGAAAGCCCGGCAGTTGCATATACGACGCCATCGACCATCAGTGGCGTGGTGATGTTGCGCATCTCGGGTTGGGGACCGTAGTTCGCGCCACTCCATCGCCAAGCGACGCGCAATTTCCCCGCGTTCGTGCGGTCGATCTGTGAAGCGGTAGAATATCCCGTCCCGCCGGGATCGCCGCGATAGTGAGACCACGAAAGAGCCGGAACCTGCGTGACCGCAGCAGCTGCAGTCGCGGCGGCTGTCGCCGCCGGCAACCGCGCTTCGCGCCAGAACGATTCCGCAAACACTGCATCAGACTGGCCCAGCGGAGCTGAGTTCGTTCGCGCAAGATGCGCGAGAATGTCGAGATAGCCTTGGGCGTTGGGCCTTGCCATGCTTTGCGGCGGCATCAGTTGCGACAGGCGCTGGTGATAGTCGAACAGGCGTTGACCGGCGCCGCGCTCAGCCATCAATGCCGCCGCCTGACGGTCGCTGTGGCAAGCCGCACAATGCATTGCGAACAGTTGCTGTCCGCGCGCCGCCTGCCCGCGCGAAAACGTTGCGCTCCCGACGCCAGGCTGCTGCGCCGATGCAATGCCGGCCAGAACAAGCCCGAACACAGCCAGCAAGACCGCAAGACGCATCAGAATCCCCTCTTCCCCTCTATGGCTATCAGCCGCCGTTTCGCTGGTGAAGCCAACGTCGCGGCAAGTTGACTTCCGGCGTCGTTCGCGTGTCGTTTGCTTCCGTAGCCGGAGGGGCGCGCATGATCACCGTTCACCATCTCAACAACTCGCGATCGCAGCGCGTGCTGTGGCTGCTGGAGGAACTTGAACTGCGCTACGAGGTGCGGCGCTACGAGCGTGACAAGCAGACCATGCTGGCGCCGCGGGAACTGCGGACAATACACCCGCTCGGCAAGTCGCCAGTTATCACCGACAACGGCAGAACGATCGCCGAGACGGGCGCCATCGTCGAATACATCCTCGATCGCCATGGCAACGGCCGCCTGATACCGCCACCCGGAACCGACGAACGCCTGCGCTATACCTATTGGCTCCACTATGCCGAGGGCTCGGCGATGACGCCGCTGTTGCTGAAGCTGGTCTTCACACGCATGCCGATGAGCGCGCCGGCCCTGCTGCGCGGGATCGTCGGCAGCATCTCGGCCAAGGCGCAAGAGCGGATGTCGGACCCGCAGATCAAGATGCACATGGACTACTGGGACAACGAGCTCGCCAAAGCAGAATGGTTCGCTGGCAAGGACTTCACCGCGGCCGACATCATGATGAGCTTTCCGCTCGAAGCAGCCGCCGTCCGCGCGGATGCGAAATCGCGTCCAATGGTGAAGGCGTTCCTCGAAAAGATCCACACACGTCCTGCCTACCAGGCGGCGCTGCGCACCGGCGGGCAATACGATTTCGCCAACTGATGGGGTGAGTCCGGATGCCGCGGAGTCCCTGTCGCCGTCACCACCTGGTCAGGGCGCTTCCTCGTCGCTCAAGGAAGGCTCTTCAAGGCGCCAACCGGCGCCCGGCCCCTGCCCCATGAGGTTGGTGAGCCATGGCAAGACGGCGCGCAAATGATCGGCGACGCCGAAGGGTGGGTTTGCAATGACGACACCCGCCGCGGACAACGGGCCTTCGCCGATCTTCCGCACCCACAGGTCAGCGACCAGGAGTTTGTCCGGCGCGACGCCTCCCTCTTCTATTAGAATAGTTGCGAGCTCGGCGTCGAAGTCCTGGACTGCGGCGACGTCCTTGATGGGACGCCAGAAGATGTACGTACCCTGTGGCCAGCGCTTCACGCTCTTGCGGGCGACGCGCGCCATGCGTTCGAAGTCCAGCTTCCGCATGGATGTACCTTCCTCGAAGGGCGGATCGATCAGCACAAGCCCACGGCGTTCCGGCGGTGGGAGATAAGCGGGCAGCGCCTCGTAGCCGTCGCGCTCCTCAATCTTCACGCGCTTGTCCCAGCCCATCGCCTCCTGCAGCTTCATGCGGCTTTCAGGATGCAGCTCGCACAGACGCAGCGTGTCCTGTCTGCGCATCAGCTTCGCGGCGATCACGGGCGAGCCCGGATAACACCTGAGCCCGCCGGAATTCATGCCACGTATCACGTTTAGCCAGGGCGCGAGCGCTGCTCGCACTGCTGGAGGCGCCCCACGTTCGGCCTCCCAGACGCGTCCGACGCCGTCACGCCATTCCGGACTGCGTGTCGCCTCGTCGCTGGCGAAGTCGTAACCGCCCGCGCCGGCGTGCGTGTCGATGTAGCGGTACGGCGCTTCCTTGGCGTTCAGCCGCTCGAGGCTCAGCGCAAGCGCGACGTGCTTCAGGACGTCCGCGAAATTCCCGGCGTGAAAGGCGTGGCGATAGTTCACCTGGGCTCCTGCGGCATTCGGCTCACGCACTTATCATCCGTCTGTCAGGGATGAAACTTGTGTAACGCCGCATACGCCCTACGTGCATGCGGCAGACAGCAATCAGGAGACTCGCTTGCCGCTTTTTCTGTGCCCTAACGACAACTCGCAAATGCAGAAGGTAACGCGTGACGGCGTCGACATCGACATCTGCCCCACCTGCAAGGGCGTGTGGCTGGACCGGGGCGAACTCGACAAGCTGCTCGTGAAGGAGCGCGAGGACCTGGAAAAGCAGGTCCAGGCTCACCAGCGCTTCCAGCAGGAAGTCCAGAGCTTCGAACGCGATCCCGACGCCTGGAAGCGGAGCCACAAGTACGACGACGAACGCAAACGCTATCGATACGACGGCGACGACGATGACGACGATCGCTACCGCCGCAGACGTCGTGGCGGCTTCGATCTCTTCGATATCTTCGACTAGTCGCCGAAGCCTGGGTCGCGATGATCGGGATGCGGCGGAAGACGGCCGGTCTGGCTTTCCGCGCCACCCGTCAGGCTCGCCGCGCCGCCGGCCATCGGCGAGCCGGCGACGCTGCGCGTGCCGATGGATGAGATCCACTCGCCCGGCTCGCATCCAACGTTGAAGCGGCACGGACCGATGATGTCTCCATAGTATTGCTTCAGCTCTTCCGCCGATGCGAGTTGCCAGCTCTGGGCAGGCGCAATCTTGTCTGACCATTGCGGGCCACAATCGGCGGGACGGAGGCTCTTGCGCGGATTGCAGCGGTCTTCGCTCGCCATATTGCGCAGGCCGAGCGGCACGTTGTCGTTGAAGATCGACGGCGGCGGAACGAAGACTGACTCTTCTTCCGCCGCCTCCGGCTTGCGCTTTTCTTCCTTGCGTGGCGCCGGGCGAGGCCTGTCCGGTATCGTGTCGGCGTCAGCGGCAGCGCGTGGAGGGCGCGGCGCCGGACGCTCCGCGGGACGCGGTTGAGGTCGAGGTGTCTCAGCGATCAGCGTGACCTGCAGTTCTGGCGGCGAGGGCGGAGACCACGCTGGCTGCGGTTTGATGGTGGACGCCGCCATCACGCTCACGATCGCAGCGCCGACGAAGATATGGGCTGCGACAGAGCCGACAACCGGAGCATAACGGCGCCAGCCATCCCATC
>DATBNA010000044.1:0-3361 GCA_036554545.1 Hyphomonadaceae bacterium | reverse complement strand
TTCAGCGCGCCACGCTCGATCAGCGAGACATGCGCGGTCACATACGCAGCCGGGTATGCCGCCGCCAAGGGGGCAGGCATGCTGTCCGGCACGGCGTGCAGCGCTGTCGCCGGGCAGATGGCAAACTCCGCGAACGCGCCAGTCTTTGCGCCGCCGGCGACACGCATTCCCGGCGCAAGGCCAGAGACGCCCGGACCGGCCGCGTCGACCACGCCTGCGAGGTCCATCCCCACCACGAAGGGCGGCTCGGGCTTGAACTGGTATTCGCCCTTCAGCATCAGGAGGTCAGGGAAGTTGAGGCTGGCCGCCTCGACCCGGACGCGGACCTCTCCGGGTCCAGGCTGGGGCAGGGGGATGTCTTTCAGGGCGACCCGGGAGAAATCCCCCGCCAGCGCCTCGCAAACGACCGCCCGCATCGCCCAGCTCCTGTGCCCATCCCCAAGGCAAGGCTGCACGCTGCACCGGCGTTCCGGACCAGTCACCATGACGTAACGTAAATTTCGCCGGGCCTTCGTTGACTTGCTGCGATGCAGCATGAGCTTGTTCGCGTCTGCACAAATAAGGATGAGTCGTGCGGACGGGAAACGCTCCAGGGGTCGATTGAGTGACCAAGTCAAACGACAACCCGGAGACTATGACCATGAAACATTTTGCAATTTTCGCTTTTGCCGCCGCTGTCGCCGGCGTCGCCCATGCCGATCCGGTGACTGTGCTGACACCTAAGGATCCTGCCTCGAAGGAGCAGGCGGAGGCCTATGTGGCCGAGCTCGACCGGGCCGTGAAGAAGGTCTGCGCGGATGCCTCCGCCCCTCTCGTAGGGTTCAATTACTACTCCTACATCGCGTGCCTGAAGTCGACGCGTGCGGAAGTGGCGAAGACCGACCCGACCGGGCTCTACGCCAAGGTCGAATCGAGCCAACCGGCTGTTCTCGCTGCCCGCTGATCCAACTAAAAATTTCGTTTCAGACGCCCGGCGGTTCCTCCGCCGGGCGTTTTTGCTGGGCTTTTCACAGTTGGGAGGCAAGTCGTGGCCATGTTCCAGCCTCATTTGCTCCATTGACAGGTCATATTGTTTTTCGATAAAACCGTATCGACTTTCGAGAAGGCGGGTCAGGACGTCTCGAGAGGGCCGATAACAACCGTCGTCTCTCGGAGAAGAAACATGAAAACAGTGCTCTCCACTACCAACCTGATCGCCGCTGCCGTCATCGGAGGAGCCTTCGCGGCGGGCTACTTCACGGGTCCCGCCTTCGCCGGAGAACCGGAAGAAGAGCGGACCATTCCGTTCGCCTTCGACTTCGCATTCAGCCCTGACGAACTGACCTCGACGTCCAAGGCTGAAGACCTCGTTACTCGCCTTGAGCGGCGCGTCCGCACGCACTGTGGCGCCAACCTCAAGATGCCTGTGGACCAGCACAGGGACGCGATGGCCTGCGTGGAAGAAACCATGAAGGCGTCGATTTCGAAATTCGGCTCTGAGGCTGTGGCCCAAGCCTACAGGACTCGCGCCGCCGGTTAAACCCGATTGCCGACTGCGCTGGGGAGGCCGGACCTTTCCGACAGGTCCGGCCTCTCGCCATTTAGTGGAGGCCCATTGTCTCTCCCCTCCGTCTCGCGGCCCACCTCCGCGATCCGCGACGGACCGGCGGGGCTGGCAGGCTGACCGCACTGCCAGTCCACCAGGACGCCGGCCCGGTCCGGGCGCCCGCTCACTTGCTCCCTAAGCATGAGCGGGCGGGCGGGGAGAGTGGGCGCTCGTTAGTCATGTTCGCGTAGCCTGATGCGCCGGCCGCCCCCACTCCCGCGCCAAGAGACTCCGGTCGGCGCGGCCGCTAACCATAATCATGATGGCCTGCTTTGTGCTTGTAGCGCCGCGGATCGCGCTTTTGGGCGCGGAGCGCTGGGACAGGCCATATGCCGGAGAACGTAGGGACGACAGCTGTAAACGCGCAGCCGGATTCTGCAAACGAGTCCGCATTTCGTCGCGCGCCTGTCGATCTGACCATCGTAATTCCGACGTTCAACGAACGCGAAAACGTTCGCGAAATCGTCAAACGCCTCGACCGTTCGCTCAAGGGCATCTGCTGGGAAGCTATCTTCGTCGACGACTGTTCCAAAGACGGAACCGGGGATGTCGTGCGCGAAGTCGCCTCGATCGATTCCCGTATCAGGCTGATCCTTCGCCACAATCGCAGGGGATTGTCGTCAGCCGTTGTTGAAGGCGCGCTGGCCGCAACCGCCGAATTTGTCGCCGTCATGGATGGCGACCTCCAGCACGATGAAGGCGTCCTGCCTCAGCTCTATGCGGCCGTTGCAAAAGGCGATGCCGATATCTCGCTTGCCAGCCGTTTCCTGACTGCCGACGGCGCCGATGGCCTCTCGTCGAAGACCCGCCACCAGATCAGCAACACCGGGATCAAGCTCGCCAACCTGCTGTTCGGCCTGAAGCTCACCGACCCGCTCACCGGCTTTTTCGTCATCCGCCGCAGCGTCGTCGTCAGCGCGTTGCCGGAGCTGTCGGAGATCGGTTTCAAGGTCCTGCTCGACTTCATCACCGCGGCGAGACCGGCGCCCAAGGTCGTCGAAGTCCCGTTCAAGTTCCGCGAGCGCGTCCATGGCGAGTCCAAGCTCGACAACCGGGTAATGTACGATTTCTTCCTGTTCTTCGTTGAAAAGAAGATCTCGCCCTTCCTGCCGCTTCCGGCGCGCTTTCTGTCCTTCGCGCTGATCAACTCCTTCGGCATCCTCATTCACCTGGCGGCCCTGTCGATAGCGCTGAACCTGTTCAGCGTTCCTTTCCAGAGCGCCGTGCTCGTCGCGACCGTAATCGCGATGGCCTTCAATTACTGGGCAAACAACGCGCTGACCTATCGCGACCGGAGGCTCAAAGGGCTCAAATTCTATCTCGGCTTCCTCGTGTTCGCCGGATTCAGCTCAGTCGGCATCATCGCCAACGTAGGCGTCGCGTCGATGATGCACGAGCAATACGACGGCCTGTTCTACCTCGTTCCCGCGGCGCTCGGCGCGCTGCTCACGGTGGTGTGGAACTACGTCGTGACGCTCGCCTTCGTCTGGGGGCAGGACCGCGCGAAAGGCCGCTTCCTCGCCAACTTCCGCTCGCTCACCAGCCGTTCAAAACCGATCAGCACGACCCATCAGGCCCGCACGCAGGCATAAGAAAATCATGACCCAGAATTCGGCCCAGTCACATCCCGCAACCTTGACGAGTGTGTTGCTCCAGCGCGCTCGCCAGCACGAGCAGGCGCTGAAGTATCTCGTCATCGGCGGGGCGGCGAGCGCCATCGACGTCCTGTTGTTCATGATCCTGTTCAACTTCGCCGGCTTCACCGAATGGCAGTCC
>DATBNA010000043.1:0-8051 GCA_036554545.1 Hyphomonadaceae bacterium | reverse complement strand
GAGCGCGTGCGTGAGCTGATGCGCGAGATTGCGTCGAGGAATGGCGACAACATACGCATCCGTGAAACGGATCCTCTGCCGTTCTCCGACGATGAAGACCGCATCACCATGGCGGGTCTTTCGCCTGCGCCGCTCGATGGCGGCGATCCGATCTATTTCGGCGTCATCGGCCGCAACTCGGTCGATGATGTTATCGCCATTCCCTTCCTGGCGCCGGAACGCGATGCTTTCCTTGAGTATGACCTCGTCCGTCTGATCGCCCAGCTCGATGATCCTGCGCCGCCAAAAGTGGCGGTGATCTCTTCGCTGCCTGACTTCCAGGGCGATGGAACAGTTGAGGGCGACGCCTTCCTGCTGCGCGAAATGCGCCGCGCCTTCGAGGTTGCGCCGGTCGATCAGGATTTTCAGGCGCTGCCGCAGGGAACGGACCTTCTGCTGATGGTGCATCCGCAGCCGCTCACGGAATGGCAGACCTACGTCATCGACCAGTTCCTGCTGCGCAAGGGCCGGGCGCTGATCGCGCTCGATCCTGTGTCGCGTGCGGCGCTTGGTTCAGGTTCGCCGCGCGCATTTGCGTCGTCGGGCCTTGGCCCGCTGTCGGAAACGCTCGGAGTTTCGCTGGCGCCTGATGTGGTGGCTGATCGCGCGCTGGCGTTGCCGGTGCAGGTCGATCTTGGCGGCGGCCGCCAGTCGGTCGAAGGCCAGCCGCTTTTCCTCGCTGTGCCGCGCGCCCTGATGTCAGCCGACGATCCCGTCACGGCTGATCTCTCCCGAGCGGTCAATTTCGGCGCAGCCGGGCATGTTGCGGCCAAGCCGCCTCCGGGCCTGACCTTCACGCCGCTTGCCGAAGCAACATCGCAGGCCGCGCTGGTTTCCGCCGAGCTTGCGGCGACGGACCCGAATCCGCGCGCCGTGATGGAAGTCTACAAGCCCGCCGCCGAGACATTGATTCTTGCAGGCAGGCTGTCCGGCGACCTCCGATCGCTCTTCACAACCCCGCCGCCTGTGCCGGTTCAGCCGGATCCCGAGCTTGCCCAGCGCGAAGCGGAAGAACGCGCCGGCGTCGAGCCTTTCGTCTCGCGGTCTGAGACCCCAGCCGAGATCATCCTGGTCGCCGATGCCGACATGCTGGACGACGGTTTCTTCCTCAATCCTTCGACCGGCGCGCCGATCGCAGATAACGCGGCCCTTGTCCTCAATGCACTGGACAATCTTGGCGGCGATGAAGCGCTGATGGCGCTGCGTTCGCGGGCCCCTGCTGCGCGGCCGATGGAGCGGGTGGATGCGATGCGCACCGCCGCCCGCGACCGGCTCTACAAGGAACAAGAGCGGCTGGAAGCGCTGCTCGCTGAGGCCGAAGGCCATCTCCGGCAAATCGAACAGCAGCGTGTCGCCGGCGCCGTACGTTCGCCGGAAGAGCTTGCCCAGATGGCCAGCTTCCGGGAGCAGGCGAGCCAGATCCGTCGCCAGCTTCGCGGCGTCGAGCGCGAATTCAGGCGTGATATCGACGCGCTCGCGGGCAGACTGGAGCTGATCAATATCTGGCTGCCGCCGATCTTTGCTGCGGTGCTGGGGGCGGGCCTCTTCTTCTGGCGAAGTAAGCGCAGGGACAATCGCCCATGAGCGCTATTCTGGCCGCAAGCCGCCGGCGTTCGATCATGTGGGTTGCAGGCGCCGCCTGCGCTGCGGCGCTGCTTGGCGTCCTGTCCTTCCTGCCGCCGGCGCGTCCGCCGGTGCGCGCAGAGGTCGGAGAAAAAGTACTGCCCGATTTTGCGGCCAACGCGGACAAGGTCCAGCTCGTGATGGTGACGACATCGGAGGAGGTCTATCACCTTGTCCGCAACGGCGACGCCGCCAACCCGGAATGGGTGCTGGCAGAGAAGGGCTCATATCCAGTCGATCCAGAACGCATCGCCGAACTGAATCGCGCGCTGTCCACCATCACCTATGCACGGCCCATGACGCGCGATGAACGCAAGTTCGACCGCATCGGTCTAGGCGATCCTGCAACCGGCGGCACGGGCGCGTTGCTGGAAGTCGGCGATGGCAGCGGCACGAGCTTCGCCAAGCTGCTGGCCGGATATCGCGACGGCCGTTCCTATGTGCGGCTGACGGACGACCTGCAGGCCTGGGCCGTCGAAGGCGCGGTCCTGCCGCCGCTGCAGCGTGGCGCACGGTGGCTAGATCTTGACGTGATCGACGTCGAGCCCGGCGAAATCGCCGACGTGCTGGTGCGGCCATCGCAGGGGCCGTCCTACCGTCTCGTCGCGGCTGAAACGACAGGTCAGCAATACACGCTCGCGCCGCCTTTTGCCATGCGTCGCCCTGTTACCAATCTTGCGTTCGCCATGGCCGGCCAGTCGCTTGCGCGCTTTGCGCCGGTCGATGTGGCCCGCGCCGACACGGTCGCAACCGGCAGGCCGCTGGCGGAGCATGTCACGCGCCTGCGCTCGGGCGTCGCGGTGATACTGCATTCATGGCGCGCCAACGATCGGTTCTGGGTGACGGTTGGCGCAGCGGCCGACGAGCGTGCTTCACCCGAGGCAGTTGCCGAGGCGCAGGCGATCAACCAGCGCGCCGCGGGTTGGGCGTTTGCTCTTACCGAACTGGACTGGAAGCCGTTCTCGTTGCCGCTCAGCGAGCTGGTCGAGTAGCTATTTCTTCTGCGCCGCGCCGATGATCAGGCCTTCCATGCCGTCCTTCTGGACGAGCACGACGCAGCCCTTGCCGGCGGCGCAGTTCTTCGCCGGGAATTTCTGGGCGCCGCCCGTCCATTCGCCAAGCGGCTCGAACGCCGTGACAAGATTGAAATAGGTCATCGCCTTGCCCTTGTTGGCGCCGGCGCCGGGCGTGACCATTGTGTCGCCGGGGCGGAAGCGCACAAGAATGACGCCCGCTTTCTGCGTCTTGTCGGGAAGTGCGCCGGAGATGGTGACCGTATCGCTCTCGAAAGCGATGCTTGCAGGGTAGGGGCTGATGTCGCGGATCGCGAACTTTTCCTCGATCGCCTTGATGCTGGTGCCCGATCCGTGCAGGCGGCCCGAATAGACAACCTGCGGCGTGTAGGGCCCGCGATGCTTGAGGATGCGATTGTAGCGCTTCTGGCGTTCGGAGAACTCCGGTTTCGCGAAAGTATCGTCCCAGCCGAGATAGTCCCAGAGACCGACTGGATACGTCAGCGCGATGACGTCAGAGCGTTCGGCCAGCTTCTGGATGTTGGCGTTTGCCGCCGGGCAGTTGCCGCAGCCCTGGCTGGAGAAGAGCTCCATGACCACAGGACGCACGGCGTGCTCGGGCACGTTCATGCCGCCCTTCTGCCCGGAGGCAGAAGGCGCAACCGCAACCGCCAAGGCGGCGCAGAAGAAACGGATGCCCAAGTTCTTCATTCCGACCCGGATATCTCGCAGGCGCACAAACGCACGAATCAAGACGGCGTGAGGCCCCCTCACGAAGCTTTGGCCAACTCTCTCAACACATAATGGAGAATGCCGCCGTTCCGGAAGTAATCCAGCTCGTTTTCGGTATCTATGCGGACTTTTGCCTCGAAACTGCGCTTGGCGCCGTCAGGGTAGGTCAGATTTACCGTCACCACCTGCCGCGGAAGCAGACCAGCCACTCCCGAGATCGTGACCGTTTCCGCACCGGTAAGGCCGAGCGTTTTCCAGGTCACGCCGTCGGCGAACTGCAGCGGCAACACGCCCATGCCGATGAGGTTGGAGCGGTGGATGCGCTCGAAACTTTCGGCAATCACCGCACGCACGCCAAGGAGCCGCGTGCCTTTCGCCGCCCAGTCGCGCGACGAGCCTGTGCCGTACTCCTTGCCGGCGAAGACGACCAGCGGCGTGCCCTCTTCGAGGTATTTCATCGCCGCATCGTAGATCGCCTGCTGTCCGCCGTCCGGGAAGTGCTTGGTGACGCCGCCTTCGACGCCCGGCGTGACATGGTTCTTGATGCGGATGTTGGCGAAGGTGCCGCGCATCATCACTTCATGGTTGCCGCGCCGCGCACCGTAGGAGTTGAACTCCGACACCGGCACCTGGCGCTCGCGGAGGTATTTGCCGGCAGGACCCGAAACCGCGATGTCGCCGGCAGGCGAGATGTGGTCGGTGGTGATCGAATCGCCGAACAGGGCAAGGATGCGCGCATTGCTGACGTCGGTCAGCGGGGGCGGCGTCATCGTCATGCCTTCGAAATAGGGCGGGTTCTGCACATAGGTCGAGGTGATCGGCCAACCATAGGTGTCGCCGCCTTCGACCTTGATGCCCTGCCACTGCTCGTCGCCCTTGAAGACATCGGAATAGCGCGCGGCGAACATTTCGGCCGTCACGACCGAACGCACCGTGTCCGCAACTTCCTTCGACGATGGCCAGATCTCCGAGAGATAGACCGGCTCGTTCTCGTCGTCGTAGCCGATCGGGTCTTTGGTGATGTCGACATTCATCGAGCCCGCCAGCGCATACGCCACCACCAGCGGCGGGGAGGCGAGATAGTTCGCCCGCACGTCGGGGTTCACGCGGCCTTCGAAGTTGCGGTTGCCGGACAGCACCGAGGCGGCGACGAGGTCGCCCTGCGCGATCGCGGCCGACACCGGCTCGGGCAGCGGACCTGAGTTGCCAATGCAGGTCGTGCAGCCATAGCCAACAAGGTTGAAGCCGAGCGCGTCGAGATCGTCGGTCAGGCCGGCTTTTGTCAAATAGTCGGTGACCACCTGCGAACCTGGCGCCAGCGATGTCTTCACCCATGGTTGCGACGAGATCTTGCGGGCGCGGGCGTTGCGCGCCAGCAGACCGGCGGCGATCAGCACGCTGGGGTTCGAGGTGTTGGTGCAGGAGGTGATGGCCGCGATCACGACGTCGCCATGGCCGATCGAGTATTTCTCGCCCTGCACCTGGGCACGGACGTGCGCCTTGTCGAGGCGGCCGAATTCCTTGTCCAGCGCGACGGCGAAATTGTCGGCCGCATCGCGCAGCACGATACGGTCCTGCGGGCGCTTCGGTCCGGCGATCGAGCTTTCGACAGTGGAGAGGTCCAGTTCCAGCGTGTCCGTGAACACCGGATCCTTCATGTCGGCGCGCCACATGCCCTGCGCTTTAGCATAGGCCTCGACCAGCGCGACGCGCTCGGCAAGCCGTCCGGTGGCGGAGAGATAGTTCACCGTTTCCTCGCTGATCGGGAAGAAGCCGCAGGTCGCGCCATACTCTGGCGCCATGTTGGCGATGGTGGCCTGGTCTTCCAGCGACAGCGACTCGAGCCCCTTGCCGAAGAATTCCACGAACTTGCCGACCACGCCCTTCTTGCGCAGCATCTGCGTGACCGTGAGCACGAGATCGGTCGCCGTCGCGCCCTCTGGCAACTTGCCCGTAAGCCTGAAGCCGATGACTTCCGGAATGAGCATCGAGAGCGGCTGCCCGAGCATCGCGGCTTCCGCTTCGATCCCACCCACGCCCCAGCCGAGCACCGCAAGGCCGTTGACCATCACCGTGTGGCTGTCTGTGCCGACGAGCGTGTCCGGATAGGCGACCTCGATCGTCGAGCGTCCTTCCTTGATCTTCGTCGTCCAAACCGTCTGCGCCAGGTCTTCGAGGTTCACCTGGTGGCAGATGCCGGTGCCCGGCGGCACGACACGGAAATTGTCGAACGCCGTCTGTCCCCACTTCAGGAACTCGTAGCGCTCCATGTTGCGTTCGTATTCGCGCTTGACGTTCTGCTTGAACGAGGTCGCCTTGCCGAAATAATCGACCATCACCGAATGGTCGATGACGAGGTCGACTGGCACGAGCGGGTTCACTTTCTTGGGATCGGCGCCGAGCTTGGCGGCGGCGTCGCGCATTGCCGCAAGGTCCACGACCGCCGGAACGCCGGTAAAGTCCTGCATCAGCACCCGGGCCGGGCGGTAGGCGATCTCGACTTCCGCCTTGCCCTTGTCCTTCAGCCAGTCCGCGAAGGCGCGGATGTCGGCCTGGGTGACCGTCTTGCCGTCTTCGAACCGCAGCAGGTTCTCCAGAAGCACCTTCAAGGAGACCGGCAGGCGCGAAATATCGCCCAAGCCGTTTTGCGCTGCCGCCTCAAGGCTGTAGTAGGTGTACGTCTTGGCGCCCACCTTGAGGGTTTTGCGGGACTTGAAACTGTCGAGGGACGGCATGTCTGGACAACCCTTTCCGGGCAGCGGGAATCGGTATGGGGAGAGCCGGCGGCCCCCCGCTCTGGCGGCGTTCCTACAGGACGCCGTCAGGTGACGCAATCAAGCCTCCAATGACAAACAAACCAGTAAAAGACGTGGGTTCGGCATCGGTCTCTTCTGTCGCACTGACGGTCGATAATCTGGCGGCCGCACGCGGCCTGCGCGTCCTGTTCGAGGGGCTGAATTTCCGGCTGAGCAAAGGCGAAGCGCTGGAGCTCCGTGGGCCTAACGGATCAGGCAAATCGACCCTGCTTCGCATTCTCGCCGGCCTGACGCATCAGCATGCCGGCACGGTCATCTTCGCGGACGGAGAAGATGTCCTCCGCCATTATCTGGGTCACTCCGACGCAGTGAAGCCGACGGAGACGGCAGGCGAGCAGGCCCGGTTCTGGGCGCGCTATTTCGGCCGCAACGATGCCGCGGCGCTGGAGGCGCTCGAACGTGTCGGGTTGTCGAAGCGCATGGACGTGCCGGGCCGCGGCCTGTCGGCGGGGCAGAAGCGGCGGCTGGCGCTGACGCGTCTCCTGCTCGACCCGCGTCCCATCTGGCTGCTCGATGAGCCGACCGCTGCCCTGGACATGGAAGGCCGCAAGCTCGTCGGCTCGCTCGTCGATGAACATCGCGCGACGGGCGGCGTTGTCATCGCTGCGATCCATGGTGAAGGGTTCACAGGCGCTCGCTCGCTCGACCTCACGCAGCTTGCGAGGGCCATCGCATGAGCGGCGTCGTTTCGGTCTTCTCGCGCGAACTCCGGCTTGCCTGGTCCGGCGGGGGAGGGCCTGCGCTTCCGGTCGGCTTCTTTGCGGCTGCTTCCAGCCTGACGCCGTTCGCGGTCAGTCCCGATGCCCAGACGCTCGGCATCGCCGGACCTGGAGTGACATGGATTGCGCTGGCGTTGGCAAGCCTCCTGCCGATGGAGCGGCTCTTCCAGGCCGACCTCGAGGACGGAACACTCGACGCCTATGCGGGGTCAGGCGTGTCCATGGAAGGCACGGCGGCGGCCAAGACGCTTGCTCACTGGATCGCGACTGGAATTCCCCTTGCCGTGATCGCCCCCCTCATCTGGATCATGCTGCTTGGCCCGCCGGAGATATCCTGGCTGGTTGTGGCGGTTTCCGCGCTTGGGTCTGCTGGCTTTTTCTTCATCGGTTCGATCGGCGCCGCGCTTGCGGCGGGTGTGCGGCGGGGCGGCCTCTTGATCGCGCTGGTTGCGTTGCCGCTATATACGCCCCTGATGATCTTTGGCGCCTCCACCTTGAATCTTGCGGCCGAGGGAGGCGAATGGGGTCCGCCCCTGATGCTGACCGCAGCGGCGACATTGTTCTCGGCTGTCATCTCGCCGATAGCATCGGCGATGGCGCTGCGTGCGGCGATAGACTGAAGGACTCGCGATGGACGCTTTTTCAGTCTTCAACAACCCGCACAAGTTCATGGGCGCATCGAAGCCGTTCGCCTGGGGCTTCACGCTGCTTGGCATCGCCATCGTCGCCTGGGGCATCTATCAGGGCCTCTATGTCGTCCCGCCTGATTTCCGTCAGGGCGATGCAGCCAAGATCATGTTCGTACATGTGCCGGCGAGCTGGCTGACGCTGTTCATCTACCTCTTCATGGCAGGCGCGAGCTTCATCTCCTTCGTCTGGCGCTCGCCGCTGGCTGATATCTGCGCCAAATCCTGTGCTCCGATCGGCGCCGTCTTCACAGCGCTATGCCTCTTTACCGGTTCGGTCTGGGGCAAGCCCATGTGGGGCACGTGGTGGGAGTGGAGCGATCCGCGCATCGTCTCTGTCGTCATCCTGTTCTTCTTTTATCTCGGCTACATGGCCATCTGGCAGGCGATGGAGACGCCACAGAAAGCCTCGCGCGCCGCCGC
>DATBNA010000003.1:0-1555 GCA_036554545.1 Hyphomonadaceae bacterium | reverse complement strand
GTCCGATGCTCGGACAGGCCGGTCCGGTGACGCGAGAGCTTCGTCCGGTGCTCCGAGTACGCCGTGGATGTCGCGCCTTCGTCGCCCGGCACGGCGGCAGGAAACGGCGGCAGCGGCGTTTCGGCGACTCGCTCCGGCCGGTCCGGCATCGTCTCGCTCATCGTGCTTCCCCCGCAACTTCCGTCAGTTGCTGCTCGCGTTCGGTTGCATCATCTTTCGCTGGGCGTCTTCGAGCGCTTTCTTGAGGCTGAGCGTGTCGGCGCCCTGCGACGGCGGAAAATCCATCAGGCTCTTCAGGTGCGCGGCGATGAACTCGCCCGCGGCCGTCGGCGCCCAGAGCTTCGACGCCAGGAACTTGCGCCCGATGTAGCCCCATTCGTGCGAATGCGGATCCATCTTCTCCATCGGGTCCATCCTCAGGTTCATGATGTACGGCACGTTCGGGTAGTACTTCTCGTCCCACCAGCTTCCGTTCGGCTTCACGCCGATGTGCATCTTCCAGTTGCCGACGCGAACCGCCATCAGGTCGGTCTCGTCGTAATAGAAGTACTCGCGCCGCGCCGACTTCGGCGACTCTCCGGTCCAATGGTCGAGATTGTTGTAGCCGTCGAGATGCACCTTGTACCTGGTGCCGTTCATCGTGTGGCCCTTCAGCAGTCTTTCCTTCAGGTCCGGAAGACCTGCCGCTGCGGCCAGCGTCGCGTAGACGTCCTCGTGACTCTGCACGCCGTTTGAGACGCTCCCCGGCGCGATCTTCCCGGGCCATTTGATGAGGCACGGCACACGCACGCCGCCCTCCCAGGTCGTTCCCTTTTCTCCGCGGAACGGCGCGTAGCCGCCGTCCGGCCAGAACAGCAGCTCGTTGCCGTTGTCGGTGCTGTACATGACGATCGTGTTGTCGTCGACCCCGAGGTCCTTGAGCTTCTTCAGCAGCTTCCCGACCTGCTCGTCGTGCTCGATCATCTTGGCGCGGTAGATGTCTTCCTCGGCGCGCCCTTCGTTCACCGCCTTCTGGACGTACTTTTTCGGCGAGTGCGACCAGATGTGGCAGGCGGTCGTGTTGAACCAGCAGAAGAAGGGCTTCCTGCCCTTGCCGGCGCGGTCGAGCCAGGCGAGCGTCTTCTCCAGCACCTCGGCATCGATGGTTTCCATGCGCTTGCGCGTCAGCGGGCCGGTGTCCTTGATCTTCTGCCTGCCGATGCGGCCGAACTTCGGGTCCGTCGTCGGGTCGTCCTTGTCGGTCGCCCAGCAGTGCAGCACGCCGCGCGGACCGTACTTCTGCCGGTATTCCGGGTCCTTCTGTCCCGGATAGTCGAGCTCTTCCGGCTCTTCCTCCGCATTCAGGTGATACAGGTTCCCGAACCACTCGTCGAAGCCGTGCACCGTCGGCAGGAACTCGTTGCGGTCGCCCAGGTGGTTCTTGCCGAATTGCGCGGTCGCATAGCCGACCGACTTCAGCACCTCGGCCAGCGTCGGGTCGCTCTTCTGGATGCCGCGCTTCGAGCCCGGGATGCCGATGGTCGTCATGCCGGTTCGCACCGGGAGCTGGCCCATG
>DATBNA010000589.1:0-1662 GCA_036554545.1 Hyphomonadaceae bacterium | reverse complement strand
TCGAGAGTTCTTTGACTACGCCTTGGATCCCGCATTAGCGGGCGCATCGTGGCGGAAGGCTGCGAAGCCATAGCCTCACTGCTACAGCGGCTCGTCCTTCAGCTGCATCAGGTCGGGGAAGCTCGGCTCGCGTTTTTCCGACTTCGCCACGAACGCTTCCTTCATGTGTGCGCCGGAGAGCATGGCGGCGTTCCAGACGCCGATATAGTCGAGGCCGTCGGCGATGGTGTGGTCGCGGGCGTAGTTGATCATCGCTTTTGAACCGGAGACGGCGAGCGGGTTCTTGGACGCGATCTCGCGGGCGAGGTTCATCACGTGGTCGAGCATGGCGGCCTGTGTGTCGAAGACTTCGTTGACGAGGCCGATCTCCTTCGCCTTGTTCGCGGGCAGGCGCTCGCCGGTGTAGGCGATCTGGCGGACCCAGCCTTCGGGCATCAGCTTGCAGAGGCGCGGGAAGGTGCCGACGTCGGCGGTCATGCCGATGTTGATTTCCTGGATGCAGAAGAAGGCGTCCTTGGTCGCAAAGCGGATATCGCATGCGGCGGTCATGTCGACGCCGGCGCCGATGCAGCCGCCCTGGATGGCGGCGATGACGGGCACGCGCGCATTGTCGAGACAGGAGAAGGATTCCTGCAGCGCCTTGAGGTCGTGCCGGAAGCGTTCTGCGCGGAGATGCGGATCGGTCTTCTGGCCGGTGATGCCGTCGGGCCTGGCGAAGACGGCGAGGTCCATGCCGGCGGTGAAGTGCTTGCCGGTTGAGGAGATGACGATCACGCGCGCCTTCGCGTTGCGGTCGATGTCATGGATGATCCGGGGCAGGTCGATCCACTTCTGGGGGATGAAGGTATTGAGTTCGGCCCCGCGACTCATGACGACGTGGGCCACCTTGTCCTTGATCGAAACATCGAAGCAGGACGACTGGATGGACATGCTTTTCTCCCCGTGACGCGGGCTCTGGACCAGTCCAAGCTAGAGATGTTTGACGCGGAGGGCCATTCCGGGCTCCTATCGTCGGGGAAGCTAGGCAGGGGAGAGGTCCGATGCGTATCCGGCTGGCCGCGGCCTGCCTCGTTCTGGCTGCGTGGTCCGCGCCGCAAGCGGCGGCGCAGGACTGGAACAAGATCGCATCCGACATCCTGCACCAGAAAATGCCGGGCGACCGGACGAACCTCTCCAAGGCGGACGTGACGTCGGGTCTGAAGGAAGCGCTGACGGTGGCGAGCGGGCTGGCGGGCAAGCGGCTGTCGGCGAAGGACGGGTTCTTCGGTGATGCGGCTGTGCGCATCCCTCTGCCGGGCGTGCTGGGCGACGCGCAGAAGCGGCTGCAGCCCTTCGGCATGTCGGGGCCGCTGGATGATCTTCAGCTCAAGGTGAACCGCGCGGCGGAGGCTGCGGCGCCGACGGCGCAGAAGCTGGTGGTCGATGCGGTGAAGTCCATGACCTTCGAGGATGCGATGGGCGTGCTGCGGGGCGGGGACACGGCGGCCACGGATTTTCTCCGCAGGAAGACGGAGGCCAACCTGCGCAAGGCGTTCCGGCCCTATTTCGAGCAGGCGCTGAAGACGTCGGGGGCGCTGACGGCTGTGGATGCGGCCGTGGCGAAATACGGCGCAGGACTTGTGAAGACCGACGCCAAGACATGGCTGGCGGACAATGCGACGA
>DATBNA010000497.1:0-2978 GCA_036554545.1 Hyphomonadaceae bacterium | reverse complement strand
ATTCGCCCCTCAACTAGGGGCCGCGGACGCTTCTGGGCTTTGCATCGAGGGCGGCGTTTCCGTTGGACCCCCCGCCTCTCGGCCCCTTGCGACTTGTTGCAAACGCAACTATCTAGCGCCCAACACCATTTCAAACGCTGGAGTTTCCAATGATCGAAGTCCGGCCTTTCAACAGTCTCGGCGGCGCGGACCATGGCTGGCTCAATGCCCATCATCACTTCTCGTTCGCTGAATACTACGACCCCGGTCGCATGAATTGGGGCCGGCTGCGCGTCTGGAATGACGACATCATCCAGCCGAAGTCTGGCTTTCCGCCCCACCCGCACCGCGACATGGAAATCATCACCTATGTCCGCACCGGCGCGATCACCCACCAGGACTCGCTGGGTAACAAGGGACGCACGGCTGCCGGCGACGTCCAGGTGATGTCGGCGGGCACAGGCGTGCGTCATGCCGAATTCAATCTTGAAGATGAAGCAACGACCCTCTTCCAGATCTGGATCGAACCGGACAAGCACGGCCAGCCGCCGCGCTGGGGCGCAAAACAATTCCCGAAATCCGATCGCTCGGGCCAGTGGTCCGTCCTCGCCTCGGGCAAGGGCGATGAAGGCGCTCTGGGCATCCAGGCCGATGCGCGCGTTCTCGGCGCAACGATCGAGGCGGGACAGGAACTCGCTTACGAGGCCGCGCCCGGCCGCCACGTCTATGCCGTGCTCGCAACCGGCGTGGTCGAAGTGAACGGCCATCGGGTTAATGCGCGCGACGGTGTCGCCATCGCGGATACGAAAGCGGTGTTCAAGGCCATTGAAGGACCTGCCGAGATCGTACTCACCGACACACTCTGACGCGAATTATGAACAGTCGGCGCATGGTTCCGTCCCTCCCCCTGCGCTAGCCTGCTTCACGAACTCTCAACCCCGGCGAGCGACCCTTGCCGGGGCCATTTCACAAGTGGGACGGAATTCATGACCAGATCCAGAGCGATTCTCGGCGTCTTCCTCGCCGCTCCTGTCCTGTCAGGCTGCATTGTGACGGACGTCGCAGGCGCGGCCATCGGCGCGACAGGGGCAGTCGTCGGCGGCGCCGTCGACCTCGTCACCACCTCCGAAGAAGAGCAGATGCGCAAGGACAACAAGGCGCTCCGCAAGGAAAACGAGGAACTGCGCCGCCAGCAGCAGGAAGGCGAAGGGGCGAAGTAAACGCTCGATCGCCCTTGGATCGGGCTCTTGTTCATCCCACCTTCATGCTAGACTTGATTAGGTCGCAGCGGCGGCCGGGACCGGAATTTTCCGGATAAAACAAAAGCCCCATGCCGCGCCTGACATTGAATGGAGCGGTCCTATGCGGTTTGCACTCATTGCTCTTGCAGGCCTCGCCCTCGCAGCGGCGCCAGCATCGGCCCTTACGGTGGAAGCGAAGGTCTCCCCCGAATTCCAGGCCAAGCTCGAGGATGACTACGGCGTCCGCGAAGCGAAGATTCTCACCAATTCTCTGACGGCAAAGGTCGAGGCAGCTTTCGCCCGCCAGGGGGTACATGCGGATCGCGTCGTCGTCATGATCGAGGATGCGAAGCCGAACCGCCCGACCATGCAGCAGCTTTCCGACACGCCGGGTCTCGATCCGATGCGGTCGGTCAGCGTCGGCGGCGCACGCATCACCGGCACGGCCTTCGACGCCAACGGCACGGCGATCGGCACGCTCGAATATGACTGGTACGAAACCGATCTCTCGAACGTCATCGCCGCCACGACGTGGTCGGATGCGCGCCACTCGTTCGATCGCTTTGCCCGGCGCTTTGCGGATCGCCTCAATTCAACCGATCCGGCGGGCTGAGCCAGATCAACTTCCAGTGCGAGTTCTCCCCGAACGGCGCCTCCCTCTCGCGAGGGAGGCGTTTTTCGTTCAGGGAATGCCGGTGATCTTGTGCGTCTGCAGACTCAGCCTCCATTGCGGATGCTCAAGGCAATACGCAATGCAAGCCTTTGTCGCGGCGTCCCGCTCCGGCCCATCCATTGGCTGCAGGAAAAAGTTTCGGAACTTCAGGCCCGCAAATCTTTCCGGCGGCGCATCGGCTTGCGGGTAAACCAGCTTCAGTTCATCGCCTGAAAGCTGCTTCAGCTCCGACGTCGATTTCGGGCTCACGCAGATCCAGTCGAGCGATGCCGGCGCCTCAATTGTACCGTTCGTTTCGACGCCGATCTCGAAGCCCCGGGCATGCAGCGCGCCGATCAACGGTTCGTCGATCTGCAACAGAGGCTCGCCGCCCGTGCAAACGACATAACGTGTCCCCTCCCCGCTCTGCCAGCGCGCGGCCACATGATCAGCCAGCGCATCGGCGTTTGCAAACTTGCCGCCGCCAGATCCATCCGTGCCGACAAAATCCGTGTCGCAGAAATTGCAGACGGCCGTCGCCCGGTCACGCTCCAGCCCGCTCCAGAGATTGCAGCCCGCAAAGCGCAGGACCACGGCGGCGCGTCCTGCCTGCGCGCCCTCGCCCTGCAGCGTGTAGAAGCATTCCTTGACCGAGTAAGTCATCGGCCGGCCCGCCACTTTTCCCAGCCCTTCGCACGCAGGTCGCACGCGGGGCATTCGCCGCAGCCATAGCCCCACTCATGCCGGCGCATGCGGTCGCCGAGATAGCAGGTGTGCGTATCCTCGATGATCAGGTCGACCAGCGCCTTGCCGCCAAGTTCTTCCGCCAGCGCCCATGTCTGCGCCTTGTCGACATACATCAGCGGCGTGTCGACCGGCATGTCGCGACCGAGCCCAAGGCTCATGGCCTGCCCCATCGCATCGATGGTCGCGCGCCGGCAGTCGGGATAGCCGGAATAGTCCGTCTCGCACATGCCGCCAACCAACCGCGAAAGTCCGCGCCGGTAGGCGACGGCGCCTGCAAGCGCCAGGAACACCAGATTGCGCCCTGGAACAAAGGTGGAAGGCAATCCGCTCGCCTCGAAATCGATGGCGCGATCACGCGT
>DATBNA010000480.1:0-2173 GCA_036554545.1 Hyphomonadaceae bacterium | reverse complement strand
GGCGGCGCCGGCATGGTGATGCGCGCGGATGTGGCGGCGGCAGCGATCGACAGCATAGAGCTGGCGGGGCGGCCGCGGATCTATCTGTCCCCGCGGGGAAAACCGCTTACCCAGGCCAGGGTTCGCGAGCTGGCGGCGGGTCCGGGCGTAATCCTGCTGTGCGGGCGGTTTGAAGGGCTGGATGAGCGGGTGATCGAAGGCCGCGAGCTTGAAGAAGTATCGCTCGGCGATTTCGTGCTCGCTGGTGGGGAAGTGGCGGCCCAGGCGCTGCTGGAGGCATGCGTCCGCCTGCTGCCGGGCGTCGCCGGCAATGCCGAATCCCTTGCGGAAGAGAGCTTTGAGACCGGCCTCCTGGAGCACCCGCAATACACGAGGCCACAGACCTGGGAGGGGCGGGAGATCCCGGCGACATTAACCTCCGGGGATCATGCCAAGGTCCGTGCCTGGCGGCGAAATCAGGCCGAGGAGTTGACTAAAGCCAGAAGACCCGATTTATACGCCGCTTCCCGGGACAACCCCCCTCCTGCGCGGCCGCCGCGCCAGGACAAGGCCTGATCCCCCCAAAAAGCGTGACGTCAAAAGGCGCTACCATGGCCGGCACAATCATTCAGACCCTCGAGCGCGAGGAAATCGCCCGCGTCACCGAAGGCAAGAAAATCCCCGACTTCGCCCCCGGCGACACGCTCCGCGTCAATGTGAAGATCGCTGAAGGCGACCGCGAGCGTATCCAGGCCTTCGAAGGCCTCTGCATCGCGCGGGCGGGCAGGGGCGTGAACGAGAATTTCACCGTGCGCAAACTGTCTTTCGGCGAAGGCGTCGAGCGGGTTTTCCCGCTTAACTCGCCTGTTCTTGAAAGCATCGAAGTTCGCCGCAAGGGCAAGGTGCGCCGCGCCAAGCTCTACTATCTCCGCGGCCGTACCGGCAAACGCGCCCGCATTACCGAGAAGGTCGGCGGCGGACAGGATGAAGGCGGCGAGGGAGCCGAGAGCTAGTAGACCGGCTCGACTCCCCTTATCTCCCACCGGTCGACGATCTGCACCGCCTCGGCGTGGCAGAGCCCACAACAGAGACGAAAACGTCCAGGGGTACGACCATGACTGTTGCAGTCGCGCGCAGCGCAACCTTCCCATCCGCCCAGCCCGGCGATACCCGACAGCGTATTCTCGATGTCGCGCAGGCAGCAGTGCTTGAGAAGGGCTTCTCCGCCACGTCGATCGAAGAGATCATTGTAGCGGTCGGCATCACCAAGAGCGGCTTCTTTTACCATTTCGCCGACAAGGGCGAACTCGCCCGCGCGCTGCTCGAACGCTACATCGAGCGTGAAAGGGTGCTGTTCGACGACATCTTCAAGCGGGCCGACGAGCTCAGCGAAGATCCGCTGCACGCCTTCCTCATCGCGCTGAAATTCTTCGCCGAGATGTTCGAAAACCTGCCCGACGCGCACCCGGGCTGTCTTACTGCCGCCTATTGCTACCAGGAACGGCTGTTCGACCGGCACATCCGCGACCTCAACGCTTCTGGCCTCATTGCCTGGCGCGTGCGCTTCAAGGCGCGGCTGGAGAAGATCGCCGAGCGATATCCACCGCGTTTTCCCGTCGATCTGACGGATGTTGCGGACATGATTTCGGCGCTCGCCGACGGCGGCATCATCCTCTCGAAGGCGCTGGACGAGCCAAAGGCTATCCCGAAACAGATCCTGCTCTACCGCGAATTCATCCGGGCGCTGTTTCTGGCGCCGCCCGGCGTGCACGCCAGCCCCAGAGCGTCCTGACACACGGCCTTCCACGGGGAGTGGCCATGAGGGTTGATTGCCAGTGGGGCCTTTCCGGCGCGCGGCAGCCAGCCGATGTCGCGATCATCGTGGATGTCCTGAGCTTCTCGACGTCGGTCACTGTTGCGGTCGAGCGCGGCGCGCCTGTTTTTCCGTTCTGGGGCGAGCATGCCGAGGCGCTGGCGGCGACCATTGGCGGGCGCGCAGCGTCGAAAACGCGTACACGCGATGCGCCCTCGCTGTCGCCAGCCAGTCTTGCGAACGCCTGCGCCGGCGAAGCGCTGGTCCTGTCTTCGCTCAACGGCGCCCGATGCGCACTCGCGGCGGGGGCAGAGCACGTCTTCTGCGGCACGCTGCGCAACGCCGCGGCGGTCGCGAAAATCGCCGCTGAAGCAGGCGATC
>DATBNA010000477.1:0-4183 GCA_036554545.1 Hyphomonadaceae bacterium | reverse complement strand
CCCTCGCCTGCTCTTGTGGGGAGGACGGAAAAGATCGTGCCGATGGAGACGTTGACGTCGATGTTGGAGGAGCCGTCGAGCGGATCGAACAGCAGGAGGTAGGGCGCGGCCGGATTGTACCAGTGCGCATCCTCTTCCTCTTCCGAGGCTGCGCCGGCGACGACACCCGACGCCCTGGCCATCGCCAGCATCTCGTCATTGGCGAGGATATCGAGCTGCTTCTGCTCTTCTCCCTGCACGTTGCCGGTCCCCGCCGAACCCAGCACGTCGGCCAGAGCGCCGCGGGAAACCAGGTAGGAGATGGTGCGGCACGAGTCGGAAATCGCCTCGATCAGGATGGCAAGCTCGCGCGGGGCGGGAACGCCGTCCCCTTTCGGGTCCGCCAGAAATTCGCGAAGCGTCCGCGCCGTCATGCCTTGTCCCTGTGTGGTCGATTCTGTCCGGCTTCAATACCGGGATCGAACGGGAATGCACAGGGCGGACCGAAGCTGGAAGTGCCTGTGTTCGCGTCTTCCAGCCTGCGGGCCTGCAATTTCGCGCCATCCCCGCCCCGCTCACGTTCCGGGACGGAGATGGCTTCGGCGAACGGCTATTTCGCGAACCTCGCCTTGAGGGCGTCGAGGCCGGATTCGTAGATGCCGGTCAGCGCGTCCAGTGCGACCTTTTCCTTGCCCGGTTCAGGCGTCCAGGTTCCGTGCCAGGTGATGGTGGCGCCGCCGGCTTTTTTCGGCGTTACGCCAATGGTCGCCATGTAGTGGCTGACAGGGATCGGCGCCGAAGCGAAGGTGTAGGTGTACTGGCGCCTGGCGTCATTGCGCGCCGTTTCGGGCTCAACAAAGGTCGCCTTGCCATCCTTGGTGACGAGCGTGCGGACGGTGGGGGCGTGGACCTCGCTGCATGTTGCGATGGCGGGGTGCCATTCCTTGATGGCGCAGAAGGGGCCGATGGCGGACCACACAGCGTCCGGGCTGGCGCTGACGTCGATGCTGCGGGTGAGCGATGCCGCGGCCGGCGGTGCGGCGGCGGCGTTCAGCGGAACGAGCGCGCATGCCGCAAGGATGACGGCGGTCATTCTGGCGACGACCTGGGCTTTCCGTTCGGGCGCCGCGAGGTTTTCGATGGTCTGGGCATGGGGGTGCATTTTCTGTTGTTCCTTTATGGGAGGCGCCAGATCCAGGCTGGCATGGACGCTTCCTACGGAAGGGCCGCATTCCTCCAGTTCAGAAACTGAAGCCGGGCAGTATTGAAATTGAACTGTCCCGGCCGTGCGCAGGGCCTCTCCCTACGTCATTTCTTAACCTGCCGACGCGACCTTCCGGCCCCTGCAAACACGGCCATTATCTGCTACATTCCAAACATGCCTTCAGTCAGCCGCGTCGATCCCAAGACCATCTTCACGCCCGAGGAGTGGGCGATGCTGTCGGGCCATTCCTTCTGGAAAGGTCCGGCGCTGGTCGTGTCGGCGTGGGCGGTGATCATCGGCGCGGGGGCGCTGTTCATCGTGTTCCCGAACCCGGCGACGTATGTGCTCGCCGTGATGCTGATCGGCGCGCGGCAGCTGGGGCTGGCGATCCTCGAGCATGATGCGGCGCACGGCGCGCTGCACCCCAACGCGAAGTTCAACGACTGGATGGCGGAGTGGCTGTGCGGTTCTCCGGTGGGCGGGAGCCTGAAGCGCTACCGGCCGTATCACCTGACGCACCACAAATACACCGAGCAGCCAGAAGATCCGGACCTCGTGCTGTCGCGGCCCTTCCCGGTGACCAGGCAGTCGCTGCGGCGGAAATTCATCCGCGACCTCACCGGGCAGACTTTCTACAAGCAGCGCATCAAGCCGGCAATCGAACGGCTGATGGGCAAGAAGGGCAAGCCGCCGCGCGTGCCGGACCGGCCGGGCATGCGGTTCTGGATCGTCAACGGCGTGATGATCATCGCGACGAGCGCGATGGGATACTGGTGGGCCTGGCCGGCGCTATGGATCGTGCCGATGGCGACATGGTTCCCGCTGGTGACGCGCATCCGCTCGATGGCCGAGCACGCGATGGTGCAGACGGAGGACGATCCGTTCACGCACGCGCGAACGACGCTGGCCAATCCGCTGGAACGGCTGTTCATCGCGCCATTCTGGGTGCACTACCACTGCGAGCACCACTGCTTCATGTACGTGCCGTGCTACAATCTCGAGAAGACGCACAAGCTGCTGCTCGAGAAGGGCTACCGCTCGCGCATGCGCATCACCGAGGGATATCTCGAAGTGCTGAAGCGGTGCGCATCGAAGCTGGATACAGCGGCCGCAGCTGCGTGACCGCACGCGCCCGACCAGCGAAGGAAGCGGCGGTCCGCACTTATGGCGATGAGACGCGCGAGCTGATCCTCAAGGCTGCGCAGAAGCTTTTTGCAACACGCGGCCTGCACGAAACATCGATGCAGAACATCGCCGACGAGGCGCAGGTCTCGCGCGCAACGGTGTTCAATCAGTTCGGTTCGAAACAGCTGGTGCTGGACGCTATCACGGCGCGGAGCCTTGTCGCCTATCGCGACCTGCTGGCGGCGGCGCTGGCAGATGAACAACAGCCGACGCCGGATCTCATCCGCATGCTGTTCAAGCAGATGAGCGCCGGACTGGAGAAGCACCGGGCGCTCTACCGGGAAGTGTTCACGGAGATCCGCAAGCTTTCGATGGGACTGGATCAAGGCGGACTGTCGCCGCGGCTGCGAGAAGAAGCGTTCGGCATGATGGTGCGCCTGCTGAAACGTGGGCAAGCTCGCGGAGATGTGACCCGCAAATATCCGCCCGACGTGCTGGCGACGGCCTTCGACAGCCTCCTCTCGGGCGCGGTGATCCAGTGGCTGCATGACCCGAAAAAAGGAGCGCTTTCGCCGCTCCTGTCGTCGCTTCTCGATGTCCTGCTCAACGGCGCCGCAGCGTCACGCCGATAGTCGCTCGCCGCGTGCGGGTTGCTTGCGCGATGCAAGAATTAGACCTAGGTCTAAATGCCGACCAGCCCCGCCATCCCCGGAAGGGCTGGCCAGCCCAGGGACGAAGAAGCCCAATGAATGGACCGAGAGTCCGGCGCAGGAGACAGGCATCACAACCCGCCTGTCTCCTGCTACCGGTTTTGATGCTTCTCGCGTCATCGCCTGCGCACGCCCAGCAGGCGCAAGGCGGCGCGGCAGCCACGACATTCGACGCCAGCTATTTTTCTGCGTTCAACCCGGTAACCGCCGAAGACATGGTTCGCCGGATCCCTGGCTTCGCCATTGACGATGGTGAAGCCCGCCGTGGTTTCGCCGGAACGGCGGGGAACGTGCTGATCAACGGGCAACGCCCCAGTTCGAAGACGCCGATCTCGGAACAGCTGTCGCGGATTTCGGCGCGCGACGTGCAGCGGATCGACCTTTTTGCCGGCGGGGCGGAGGGGGCGGCGGCCACCGGGCAGACGATGTTCGTGGACGTGCGCCTGCGCCCGCGCGACGCCAGCGCGACCAACACGTTTGTCGTGCAGGCGAGCCGCCTCGAACCATCCGGCAGCGTCAACCCGCTCGTTGTGCTCAGCAGCGCCTTCAAGGCCGGCGATGCGACGGTCAATCTTGCACTGCAGGCCCAGCCGTCGCGCCGCGGACGCATCGAATACGACAAGCTGCTGGCGACGCCGGCCGGCGCCATCACCGAGCAGGGACCTGAATTCCTGCAGGGCAGCTACTGGGAATACAAGCTGAGCGGACGGGTCGGATGGAAGCCGACCGAAGCGGATTTGCTCAACATCAACGCTCAACTGACGCCATCAAAGGATGGACGGAACACATTCTCCGAGGTGTTCGGACCCGCTGGCGCCTTGCTCCGCAACGAGGACAGCAAGGTTACCGGCGATGACGCCCTCGCCGTCGAACTCGGCGGCGACTGGGAGCGCCGCCTGTCTGATTCAGCATCCTTCAAGCTGATCGGACTGGCCAGCGACAGGCACACCGGATCGGACGAGCGATACACATCGCAGCCGGTGATCGGTGCGCGGCGTGATACGCTGATCACACGCGCGGCGGACAGCGGCGAGTATGTCGGCCGCGGCGTCTTCTCATGGAAGCCATCAACAACTCATTCGGTGGAGTTTGGCGGGGAGCTCGCGTTCAACTTCCTCGACAGCGAACTGGACGTACGGGTCGAAACCATGGGGCTGGTCCTGGA
>DATBNA010000327.1:0-9740 GCA_036554545.1 Hyphomonadaceae bacterium | reverse complement strand
GGTTCATCGGCCGACGGCGAGCACGCGGTAAAGACGAGGGCGGCAAGCAGAGCAAGGCGCTTCATGAAACAGGTTCCGGCGTACTCTTGGGTCCAGCATATGGTCTGGCGCGAGGGGCGGACGACTAGACGGGGTTGACCGACACCATCACTGGCACATGGTCGCTCGGCTTTTCGCCGCCGCGCTCGTCAACGAAAATCCGGTAGCTGTCCATGTCGACCAGCGGCGTCGCGCGCTTGTCGGCCCACCAGTGATCGAGCCGCCGTCCACGATTGGACAGGCGCCAGTCGGCGGCGCGATAGCTCCACCAGGTGTAGAGCTTTTCCTCGGGCTTGTGTTTCACGCGTGCGATGTCGGTCAGCTTGCCGTCGGCGAGCACCCGCTTGAGGCCGTCAGTCTCGACAGGCGTATGACTGACGACATCGAGAAGCTGGCGGTGAGACCAGACATCGTTTTCCTCCGGGGCGATGTTGATGTCGCCGGCAATAAGCAGGGGGAGGGCGGAGCGCTTTGCGGCCCGTGTCTGGTAGAAGCCGCGCATGCGTTCGACGAAGTCGAGCTTGTGCGCAAACTTCTCGTTGACCGCTGGATCAGGAATGTCCGCTCCGGCAGGCACATAGAGATTATGCAGCTCGAAGCCGCCAACCCTCGCCGCCGCGCAACGCGCATGGCCATGCTTGCAGAGGCCCGGCGTTTCGAGATTTTCCATCTCAAGCTTCGAGACGATGGCTACGCCATGCATGCCCTTCTGGCCGGAGAGATGGATGTGCCGGTAGCCGGCCGCCTCGAACGCCTTGCGCGGAAACTGGTCATCGAGGCATTTGATTTCCTGGAGGCACAACACGTCGGGCTTTTCGCGCTTCAGGAAGCCGATCACGCGGTCGATGCGGAGGCGAACCGAATTGATGTTCCAGGTCGCCAGGGAAAGGCGGTTCATGAGGCGGGGAGGCCTGTAAGGGCTAGGGCTGGGGGTGGGCAACGGGCGGACAATCGGGTGCGCCGGACCCCAAATCAAGGAACAGAAATATAAAAAACCGCAGGCGCCGGGAAAGCTCGGGGCCGACATGAACGCGCCCGGCCGCGGGGACAGCCAGGCGCGTCGTGCGCCCCGGGGGCGCGATGGGCGCCGGGGAGATAGCTCCGGCACATCGACCGGCTCTAGCGCCTGCGGGGGGAAGCTCAGGCGCGAACTGGCCGAACCACGTGACAATTAGGCCACACACCCGTCGGCACGGCAACGCCTTCGCCCCAAAATATCCAGGTGGTTTTGGCCTGTCCGGCTCAGGGAAAGCCCCAGGCGCCCTAGCGGCGGTCGAGGTCGGCCGGATCGCGAACCACGAAAAGCGACGGCTTCAGCGAGACATTCTTTTTGGTGTCCGTGAGGCGGACCCGCGTTTCGGCGTCATCGCCTTCGATCGCACGCCAGCCGAGCAACTCGAAATCCGAAGCGCGGAATTCCAGGATCATCCTGCCTTGCGCCTCGCCTGTCTTGTCCACCAGCGTGACGAAGTGCGAGCCGTTCTGCGTCGTCACCTCGGTGACGCTGCCATCGCGTTTGAGGTCGACGTTCGAGCGCAGGAAGAGATGCAGCGGCGTCGAGGACAGCGGCACAGCGTCGTACGATTTGCGCCTTGGCTCCTCGATCGAGACCGAGGTTCCGTCCGACACAATGTGCATCGGTTCTGGCTTGTCGTAGTCGAAGCGAATCTTGCCGGGGCGATTGATGAAGAAGGCGCCGGACGAGGCGCGACCTTCCGCGTCGATCTGCGAGAACCTGCCCTGCGCGGTCTTCACCTCGGTGAAGGTCTTGCTGACGCGGTCGACAATGGCGTTGCGATCGGCTGCCGGCGAAGGCCTGGTCGCGGGCGACTGCGGCGCCTGGATCTGGACGAGTTCGGCAGGCGCCTGAGGCGATGCGATGACGGGCGCCCCTGCCGGCGGCGAGATCTTTACTGGAAGCGGTTTGGGCTGCGCTTTGGCAGGCTGCACGATCACCGGCTTGAGGGCGGGCGCCGCGACGGCGGAGGTCGCGGGCAGGGCGATTCCGGAAAGCGCTATCGGAAAGACGGTCGACAGAAGAATGCTCATGCTCGCGAACCTCGTCCTGCGGACTGGCGAAAACAAGACGCCGGAGTGATTTTTCTGCCCTGTTTTCATGAACATCGGTTCAGTCCTAAACTGGTGAAAGGCGATCATGGGGAAAGCTAACGCAATGGGCCCCAAACAGTTTCACGACGTCGTCATGGCCTTTCCCGAGACGGAACTGACGACGTCCTATGGGCAGCCTGCCTACAAGGCGTTTGGGAGGTTCCTCACCCGGCTGCGGAAAGAGGATGACAGCGTGGTGCTTTGCCAGGTGTCGTTCGACGAACGCGAAATGCTGTGCGAGGCTGATCCTGAGACATTTCACTTCACTGATCATTATCGAAATTACCCTGCTGTACTGGCGCGGCTAAAGCAGCTCGATGCGAAGACGCTGCGCGGATACCTGACACGGCAGTGGCGGCAGAACGCGCCGAAGACATGGCTGAAGGCATACGACGCCGGCGAGGCGCCGCCGCCGTTTGTGAAGAAGGCTGCGAAGCCAAGAGCAAGAAAGAAGACACGATGAGATCGCTGCTGGTTCTTGTGCTGCTCGTTGCGCTGGGTATAGGCGGCTTCCTGTCGAAGCCTGGCATCGAAGCGCACCGCGCGCATGCGCAGAAAGAGCTGTCGAAGCAGGCGGCCGAGGGCGACGCGATCGGCGATCTCATCGGCGCGGTGTTCTCCAACCGCTCGGACTCGTTCGAGGACCTCGTCGTCGCCACCAAGCTGACGACGAACGAAGGCGACAAGCCTGTGCTCGAGTGCTGGGGCGTGTTCTCGCAGTTCTTTTGCTCGAAGCCGGCCTAGGCTCGCTGCGCTCGCGAGTGAGTAGAGAGTAGCGAACGGGGCATTCGCCCGCATTCCCGCTGAAGCGGCCAACCAAGATTCTCGGCACAAGGCCGAGAATGACTCGTGGGGTGTGTTGGGCGTCATGTCGGCGTTCCGCTTTCTGCAAGGCGCGAGGTCTCGTTCCCGCTAATGGCTCAGCGAGGCGAATAGGTTGCGTTGAATAGAGACTCAGCTTGTGTCCGGCGGCTGCGCGGCGAGGTGCGCCAGCATCACAAGGTCTTCGTCGACCTGCGGTCCGAAATGATCGCATTTCGGCTTGCGGAGGAGGGGAGGCGGCGTGGCGCGCAGGAGGGCCGCGAGGCCCGGCTCAGCAGCCAGGCGGCGGGCGAGGCGATGGATGTGCGGCTCGGGCGAGTCGAGCACGATGGCGAGCGCGGCGATGCGGGCGGCGAGGCCGGGCGCTGGCAGGATGCGTTCCCATTCCTTTTCGATGCGCCGCCATTCGCTGTCGTCTGACTCAAGCGGGATGCGGAAGTACATGCGGTGGCAAACGTCCGGGCCGCGTTCGGGCGGAGGTTTGCGCTCCTTCGGAGATCCGAAGAGCAGGTCGCTGCAGTTGGCGTAATCGGCTTCGGACGCTGGAGTGCCGTAGTCGGGATCCGAGGGCCGGATCCGGCCGCGGCGGCGAAGCGGGTTGTCGCGGCGGCCGACCATCCCTACGCCGGGATGCGGACGCGGCGCGCCAAGGCGCAGCAGGGCGTCCGACGGGAAAGGAAGATGGCGCTCTGGGCGCGCTGCTGCTCTGGCGGACGGCGACACGATGCGTGATGCGCCCCCGCCGCGGATCGAGACGATGTGAAAGCTTGCCCCACGTGGCGACGAGGACTTGTGCGGTTTGCGTGGTCCCGGTTGCGATGGCGCGGGAACGAGCTTTGCCGGAACGCACGCCAGTGCGGCGGCGATGATCAGGCGGCGGACCGTCGCTTCGAGCGGCCACAGCCAGTTGCAGCAGCGCAAGGCGAAGCGGCGTGTGAGGCCGTCGCGGAGGATTTCATCCGGCGGGAAGACGGCCATCCATGTCGCAAGCCATTCGCGCACGCGGTCCCAGAGGCTGGGGCGGCCGGTTTCATGTCCTGGTTCTTCGAGCGCCGTGTTCATGCGCGGAGTATCCGCGCGGTCGGAGCGGGTGGGGAAAGTGCGGGTCAAATCCCCGGGGTGATTTCAGGCCACATCGTTGAATTTGTTCGCAAAGCCTTTCGCGGGGACCGTCTGGATTCGGCCGGTCCGGACGCATTTTCTGCAGGCCGCCGCCTGCCCGTTTTCAAGGGAAGGCACAGCGCGTTGCGCCACGCTGCATACCCGCTAGCATCGGCGCGTGCAGGGAGTCCGTCGTTGATAAAACGCTATTTCATGGTGCTCGGCGCGATCCTCGTTGTAGTGATCGGCGGCCTCTACGCAACAAAGCCGAAGCCCGGCGCGATGAAGCGCAACGTCGACGAGGCGATAGCCGCCTACGCCGAGGCGCAGGCGGCGGCGCCGCCGGGCATGCTGCGCGACATCTCGCTGCCGCAGGTCGTGGAGGAACACGACTGGATCCTGGCGCGGTCCTATTCTGCGCAGCAGGACAGCAAGAGCTTTTCGTGCTGGGGCATTTCGATCGTGACGGTGTGCGATACGCCGGAATGAAAAAGGCCGGCTCGATTGAGCCGGCCTTCTCTATCCCGTCAGCGGCGTGGCTGCACACGCCCGCGTTCAAGGAAACGATCAGGAAACCTTGAGGTTCACCGCCGACATCTTGCCGGAGCGCTTGTCGGCCTGTTCCTCGTACGAGATCTTCTGGCCATCGTTGAGGCCGCGGAGGCCGGCGGCTTCAACTGCGGTGATGTGGACGAACACGTCCTTGCCGCCGGAGTCCGGCTGGATGAAGCCGTAGCCTTTGGTTGAGTTGAACCACTTCACGGTTCCAGTTGCCATGGAAAGTCTTCCTTGCGTTTTGTGACGACGTCCGCGGCCGCGATCCGTCTGTTGCATCAAGTGTAGGGGATGTCGTCAGCGTGCGCGGTTGGCGCGGCCAAGTCGTCGGCCGAAACTCGATGGCCGGGACATACCCGCAAATCGGGCCGCGGCAAAGGCCATGGCGCCTGGGGTTTTCACGGGATTGATCCCAAATGCCGCGTTTTCCTTGATTTTCCAGACATTTGCGCCCATCTGACAAAGAGACGTTCCCGGAGGTGCATGCGCAAATGCCCCGGCGGGAACAGGCAACAACGCATATGGCAGGCAAATCGCCCGACCGCATTGCCTCCGGAGAAGTCGCATGACGCTCGAAGAACGCATTCCGGAATTCACCGACAAGGAACTTGAGAACCTGCACGACAATGCGTTGCGCCTTTCGACGTCCGGCAAGCCTGCCCAGCAGGCGGAAGCCGCGCGGCTGCTTCCCATCATTACCGCCGCCATGGAGACGCGACGCGTGACGCGCAATGCAGAACTGGCGGAGAAGCGGCGCGAGCGTGATGCGAGCATGAAGGAAGCGCGCGAGAAGCGGAAGGCGGCGCGCAAGGCCGAGGCAGCTGCGCGCGCAGAGTAGCAGGCCCCTGCGTTGTCAAAAACAGAAGGGCCGGCTCGATGAGCCGGCCTTTGTCGTTGGAGTGTCTGTCTTGCCGGGCAGGTCCGGCGGTCCGTCAGGCCGCCGCGTCGTCGGAGCGGGAGTGCGTGTCGCGCGTGGCGATCTGCCGCTTGCCGGAGTGGTCGGCCGCGGTGATGAGGCCTTCGCGCTCCATGCGTTCGATCATCGAGGCTGCGCGGTTGTAGCCGATGCGCAGTACGCGCTGGACGTAGGAGGTCGTGGGCCGCTTGTCGCGCATGACGGCGGCGACGGCCTCGCGATACATGTCCTCTTCGGGATCGCCAGAAGATGTGCCGAAGGCGTTGTCGGCGACGGACGTTTCCTCTCCCTCGACCGGATCGGTGACGCCGGCGACGTATTGCGGCGTGCCCTGGTCCTTGAGCCAGGAGACGACGCGCTCCACTTCCTCGTCTTTCACGAAGGGGCCGTGAACGCGGGTGATCTTGCCGCCCGACTGCATCCAGAGCAGGTCGCCCATGCCGAGGAGCTGTTCGGCGCCCTGTTCGCCGAGGATGGTGCGCGAGTCGATCTTGGTCGTGACCATGTAGGAGATACGGGTCGGGAAGTTCGCCTTGATCGTGCCGGTGATGACGTCCACCGAAGGACGCTGCGTGGCGGTGATGAGGTGGATGCCGGCCGCGCGCGCCATCTGGGCAATGCGCTGGACGGCGCTTTCGATGTCCTTGCCGGCGACGAGCATCAGGTCGGCCATTTCGTCGATCACGACGACAATATGCGGCATGGGCTCGGGCTTGATGAGCTCGTTTTCCCAGACTGCCTCGCCAGTCTCCTTGTCCCAGCCGGTCTGCACCTGACGGGTGAGCTGTTCGCCTTTGGACGCGGCTTCCTCCGCCTTCTGGTTGAAGCCGGCGATGTTGCGCACGCCCATCTTGGACATGATCTCGTAGCGGCTCTCCATTTCGCGCACGACCCATTTGAGAGCGAGCACGGCCTTCTGCGGATCGGTGACAACAGGGGAGAGGAGATGAGGCACGCCCTCGTAGATCGACAGTTCGAGCATCTTCGGGTCGATCATGATGAAGCGGCACTTTTCAGGGGGCAGCTTGAACATCAGCGAGAGGATCATCGCGTTGATGCCGACCGACTTGCCCGAGCCGGTCGTGCCGGCGATCAGCAGGTGAGGCATCTTGCCGAGGTCGCCGATCATCGGCTGGCCTTCGATGGACTCTCCCAGAGCAAGAGGCAGCGACATGCGCGAGCGGGAGAACTCGTTGGCGGTGAGGAGGTCGCGGAGATAGACGGTCTCCCGCGTCGGGTTCGGCAGTTCGATGCCGATGGCGTTGCGGCCCGGGATGACGGCGACGCGCGCGGAGGTGGCGGACATCGAGCGGGCGATGTCGTCTGCAAGCGCGATGACGCGAGATGATTTGACCCCCGGCGCGGGCTCGAGCTCGAACAGCGTGACGACGGGGCCGGGGCGGACTTCGGTGACGCGGCCCTTCACGCCGAAATCGTTGAGCACGATGGCGAGGCGGTCGGCCATGTCGAGCAGGCGCGCTTCGTCGACTTCGGAATTGCGTTGCGGCGGGATGTCGAGCAGTTCGATCGGCGGCACGACCTGGCTGGCGTCGCGGACGTGGGCGGTCGAGTTCTGCGCAGCGGTCTGGCGGCGCTGCTCAGGCGACCGCGCGCGGGGCGCCGGCGCGGGCGCTGCTTCCGGAATCGGGCGGCTTTCGAGAACGCGCGGCGTGACGGGGCGCGTACGGCCGCCGACGCCTTCGGCTTTTTCGACAGCGGTGAAGAAGCCGCGATCGCCGTCCTGGAAGTCGTCATCGGCGGTGACGACAATAGGCTCCACGACCTCGTTCGGCTTCTTGCCGAAGAGACGCGCCACACCGCCCAGCATGCCGGCGATGCCGCTTGTCGCGGCCGGCTGCGAGGTAAGAGCAGGCACGCCCGAGATGATGGTCTGCGGAACAGGCCGCTCGGGTTTTGCGGTCAGCGCGCGCCACAGCGACATGCCATCGCTGGCGCCGAGGCCCATGGCCATCGCGGCGAAAAGGATCGACGTGACGCCGGCAAGGAGCGAGGCCCACACCTGCGGGTCGGGAACCTTGAGGGCGGCGAAGGGCGTGGCGGTGATGGCGAGCAGCACGTCGCCCACGACGCCGCCGAGACCGGCGGAGAGCGCCCAGTTCTTCGGGATCGGCCATTCGGCAAGGCAGGTGGCGGCAAGAAGCAGCGCGGCGAGGCCCCACATCCATGAAGCAGGATCGCTCTGTCCCATGCGAAGGGTGCGGCGCAGGCCGCCGATCATCAGCGCAAAGCCCATCAGCCAGGCGATCCAGCCGAAGCCCTGCGTGAACATGTCGGCGGCAAGCGCGCCGGGACGGCCGAACAGGTTCTCGGCTTCGCCGAGCACGGCCGAGTTCAGGCTTGGGTCGGTTGGCGTATAGGAGCCGCACGCGCCGCAGATGAAGACGCCGGCGGAGAAAGCGAGCACGCCCGTGAGAAAACGCGAAAGCGCGCTCGAGCCACGCGCCTCGTAGCCGTTGTCTTCGGATTGGGCGCGCGATTGGGGCATGCCTTCGTCCTCGCTCGAACAGGGTTAAGTGAAGCGGGACGACAGTGGCGCGGGGCCCCTTAACGGGGCGCTACCAGAGCCGGATTTTCGGGGGGTTCGATGGTGAAATTTCGTTGCGGCGCCGCAGTTAAACGCGGTTAAAAAAGGGTCCCGGAAGCCGCCAGGGCCTCCGGGACCTATCCCCATGATCCAGCCTTGCGGTGGTTCATGGCGCAAGCTGTAGCAGTGTTTGCCGACCGCGCTTGCAGATCGGCGACGGACACAGGGCCACCCCCAGGCCTTGCCTCGCCTGAGGGCGCGTGATCGGGCAGGCGCCTAACAATTGTGCATTTGCGAACGACCCCGGCCGCCTTGGGCGGGTTTGCTTGTCCATTGCCGGCCTCATCGCCCCTATCGGGAGCGCATCGTCCGGGGGCAATCACGTCCGTGTGGTGGGTGCGTTGAGCTTTAGCGCCGGTTGCCAGTCAACCTCAGGGGAGACAAATGACTAATAAAACCAGTCGATTGGATCGACTTTCACTTTGGGGGACCGGTCTGAAAGCCGGTCTGGCGGCAATCGCCGCAGCCTTCATGATTTCAACGGCTTCGCCTGTCATGGCGCAGCAGCCGGCCACGCCTCCGACGACGGAAGCACCGGCGCCTGATGCTGCGGCCGCCGCCGAGCAGCCTGCGCCTGACGCAGCCGCGCCGGCCGAGACGGTCGCCGAACCGGCGCCTGCAGAAGAGGCAGCGCCTGCGGCCAAGACCTATGACACCGGCAACCTCACCTGGATGCTGGTGTCGACCATTCTCGTGCTGCTGATGATCGTGCCGGGCCTCGCGCTGTTCTATGGCGGCCTCGTCCGGGCGAAGAACATGCTGTCGATGCTGATGCAGGTCACCACGGTGACGGTGATCGGCATGATCGCCTGGGCGCTGTGGGGCTATTCGCTGGCCTTCACCGATGGCGGCGGGCTCAACAAGTTCGTCGGCGGCTTCTCCAAGATGTTCCTCAACGGGACCGTCTATCACCCGACGGATATCTTTGCGGGCGTCGAGACCTTCTCGGTCGGCGTCTACATTCCCGAGCTGGTTTTCGTCTGCTTCCAGATGACCTTCGCCTGCATCACCGCGGCGCTGGTTCTTGGCGGCGTGGCGGAGCGTCTCAAGTTCGCGGGCGTCGTGATCTTCGCGATTCTGTGGCCGCTGCTGTCCTACTATCCGATGGCGCACATGGTCTGGTGGTGGTCGGGCGCCACGTCGGCGGTTGGTCAGGATGCGGCCTCCCTCGCGGCTGGCGCAGGCCAGATCTGGGCCTGGGGGGCGCTCGACTTCGCGGGCGGCACGGTGGTCCACATCAACGCCGGCATCGCTGCGCTCATGGGCGCGCTGATCCTCGGCAAGCGCCAGGGCTACAAGTCCTCGCCCATGCCGCCGCACTCGCTGGTGCTGACCTATGTCGGCGCCGGCCTGCTGTGGGTCGGCTGGTTCGGCTTCAACGCGGGCTCGAACCTCGAAGCGAACGGCTACGCCGCTGTCGCGATGGTGAACACGCTGCTGGCCACGGCCGCTGCGGGCTTCTCCTGGGTGGTCGTCGAGTGGGTGCTGCGCCGCCGTCCGTCAATGCTGGGCCTTGCCTCAGGCATCGTGGCGGGTCTTGTTGCTGTCACCCCAGCCGCCGGCTTCGCCGGACCGATGGGCGCGATCGTGCTC
>DATBNA010000309.1:0-9904 GCA_036554545.1 Hyphomonadaceae bacterium | reverse complement strand
TCGCCCGGCAGGCCTTCCGCCTCTGCGGCCTCGATCCGGGACAGGCCCGCTCTTTCCCCATCGGCGAGGCAAGGAACTCCCTCGCCTGGTGCGCCCGCAACCGCGCCTTCCTCCACATGTACGACAACATGACCCCTGTCGCCCGCCGCTGGGCGCAGCGCATCCGGCAGGCGCTGGCGAAGCAGTCCTCAGGCCTCGCCGGACGGCCCCTCGTCGCTCCGTCGCCTCGCCGCCTCGCCGTTTTTCCGGAATTGCCTCCCACCGCGCCTGCCGCGCCGGCCGGCCAGCGCATCCGCGCCCCGCCCTGGCTCATCGCAAAGCCGAAAAACACCTCGCCCGCGCCTTGCCGATCCATCGGCGAGGCCGCGGGTGTTTGTGCAAGCCTAATCCTTCTCCGCGAACGGGTTCTTGCCTTGCCGCAGCACGAGCCGGATCGGCACGCCCGGCAGGTCAAAGGCCTCGCGAAGCTCGTTGAGCAGATAGCGTTTGTAGGTTTCCGGCATGTCGTCCGCGCGGCTGGCCATCAGCACGAAGGTCGGCGGCCGCGTTTTCATCTGCGCCATGTAGCGCGGCTTGATGCGCTTGCCGCCCGGCGCCGGTGGCGGGTTTTTCGCTACCGCGTATTGCAGCCAGTCATTGAGGTCGCGCGTCTTGATCCGGGCCGACCAGTCCTTGTGCACCTTCAGGCAGGCATCCATCAGCTTGTCGAGATTGCGCCGAGTCTGGCCGGAGACGGTCACCAGCGGCGTACCCTTGGCGTGAGGCAGATGAACCTCGGCCTGATGCTCCATCTCCTTGCGCGCTTCGGACGGCGCATCGACCGTGTCCCACTTCGTGATGGCGAAGACGAGCCCGCGACCTTCGCGAATGACAAGGTTGGCGATCTGCACGTCCTGCTTCTCGAACGCCTCGAGAGGATCCATCACCAGCACGACCACATCGGCGAACCGGATCGAATGCGTCGTCTCCATGGTGGAGAGCCGCTCCAGCTTTTCCTGCACCTTGGCGCGTTTGCGGAGGCCGGCCGTGTCGACCAGCCGGATCTCGCGGTCACGCCATTTCCACGCCACCGTCACGCTGTCGCGCGTGATGCCGGCCTCGGGTCCCGTGACGAAGCGATCGTCGCCGAGAATGCCGTTGACCAGCGTCGACTTGCCCGCGTTGGGGCGGCCGACGAAGGCGATACGCACCGGCTTGTCGACCTCCGGCGGCGCCTCGACGTCCGGATCGAACGGCTCTTCGGCTTCTTCCTCGGACTCCAGCGAAGCGATCGCGCCTTTGCGCTCCAGCTTTTCCTGGACGGCCGCCAGCGCTTCATAGAGATCGGCCATCCCCTCGCCATGCTCGGCCGAGATCGGCGCAGGATCGCCGAGCCCGAGCTGCCAGGCTTCAAGCAGGCCTGCATCGCCCTGCTTGCCTTCGCACTTGTTGGCGGCCAGCACCACCGGCTTTCCCGACTTGCGCAGCAGCTGCGCAAAACGTTCGTCGATCGGCGTCACTCCCGCGCGGGCGTCGTAGAGGAAGACCGCAACGTCTGCTTCGGCAATCGCGATCTCGGTCTGGCGGCGCATGCGCGCTTCCAGCGAGGCGTCGGTCACATCTTCGAAGCCCGCCGTGTCGATCAGCTTGAGGTCGAGATCGCCCAGCTTGCCCGCCGCTTCCTTGCGGTCGCGCGTGACGCCCGGCTGGTCGTCGACAATGGCGATCTTCTTCCCCGCCAGCCTGTTGAACAGCGTGGACTTGCCGACATTCGGGCGACCGACGATGGCCACCGTCAGCGTCATTGGAAACTCCAGTGCCTTGGCGGTCTAGCGGATCGCGATCAGCGATCCCTTGTCGCCAACGACGAATATCTTGCCGGCAGCGGCGATGGGTTCGATGTAGACCGGCTGCCCGACTTTCAGCTCGGCGACGGTCTCGCCGTTCTGCGGCGACAGCGCAACCACATCGCCCTCGGACGAAGCGATGACCAGCCGGTTGGATGCGATCAGCGGTCCGGTCCAGACGATACGGTTCTTCTTCTGCTCCGGATTCCTGAACTCGGGCAGTTCGCGGATCCACACTACCTTGCCGTCGATCTTGTTGAAGCAGGCGACCTTGCCGCCCGTGCCCACGATGAACAGGAACTCGCCGCCGATCACCGGACCAAGGCGCGAACCGAACGGAGCTTCCCAGGTTTTGACGCCGCTACGCGCATCGATGGCGGCGAGCACTCCCGAATGGCTTGCCGCGTAGACCACGCCGTCCTCGATCGTGGGCCGGCCGGCAATGTCGTTGATCGCCGACAGCGGCGTATAGCGGCCGATGGTGGCCAGCGTGTCCTGCCACAGGCGGCGGCCATTGGCCGGCAGGTAGGCGATCAGCTCGCCGGACGAATACGGCACGACGAGGATGTCGCTGGTGACGGCAGGGCTCGGCGAGGAGAGCACACGCGCGGATTCTGCGATCGCCTGGTCGTTCCACTGGATTTCGCCGGTCGTGGTGTCGATCGCGTAAAACTCGTTGTTGCTCGACGTGACGAAGGCGCGGGTTCCCAGAATTGCGGGCGAGCCCGACATCGGACTTTCGACGCGGCGATGCCAGAGTGGGCTGCCGTCAGCAAGCGACAGCGCCTCTATGTAGGCATAGCCCGACGTGACGATAAGCCGGTCGCCGGCGATGGCGAGGCCGCCGCCGACGGCGTGCTTGTCATGCTTTGGATTCAATGCCTCGAGCTGGCGGTCCCACACGCGGCGGCCGCTCTCGGCGTCGAACGCCCAGACCTTCTGGTTGGCGTCGATCAGGTAGATGCGGCCGTCCTTGACGACAGGCGAAGCAACGATGCGCTTGTTCTCGGTCGTACCAGCAACCGAAGCGCGCCAGTCGATGCGGAACGCTTCGCCTGCAGCGAGATGACCGGTGATCTTCGAGGCGTTGACGCCCGACTGCGTCCAGTCGACGGCAGGCGTCGCTTCCGGAAGTGCAATCGTGGTCGAGGCCAGCGCCGGGTCAGGCGTGAGGTTGTCGCGGAACGGGTTCACCGTGATCCGCGCCGCCTTTTCCTC
The DNA here is from genome assembly GCA_036554545.1 of Hyphomonadaceae bacterium. Lineage (GTDB taxonomy): Bacteria > Pseudomonadota > Alphaproteobacteria > Caulobacterales > Hyphomonadaceae > UBA7672. The sequence goes on along the minus strand of DATBNA010000309.1, from coordinate 6,860 downwards.
TTCGGTGAGGACAACCTCCTTGCCGCCGAACAGGCCGCAGCCCGCAAGCAGCACACAGACCGGCAGGGCGAGAACGAGTTTACGCATGACTGACATCACTGTTGGGCAGGGGCGGGTTGCGCCGGCGGCGTCTCGGCCGGAGCGGCAGGCGTTGCGGGAGCGGCCGGCGCGGGCGCAGGCGTTGCCGCCTTCGGCAGCGTGCCAAGCGCCTGGCTGGCGCGAAGCTTCAGGTTCTGCGGTGCGTCGAGCTCATAGGACAATGCCGTGTACTCGGTGCGTGCGCGCTCGATATCGCCCGTCGCAAGCGCCTTTGCTGCAACGACTTCGCGGGCAAGTGCGCCGGCATATCCACCCTTGTCGAGCAGCGGTTTCACCGCCGCTTCGACCTGGGCCATCTCGGCGGTGTCGGCGATCGCATAGGCAAGCTTCAACGTGGCGATGTCGCCGATGAGCCCGTCATTGCGCTCGGCCGCGGCACGCAGGGGCGGCTCCATGAGCTTGGGATCCTTGGTCTGGTCGTGCTCGATGCTGGCGAGCATCAGGTTGGCGAGCGCGCCGAAACCGCCCTTCTCGGTGCTCAGTTGGGCGTACGCCGTCTTGGCGGCGGCTAGGTCGCCCTTCTCCAGAGCCGCGGTGCCGGTGTCGAACACCCTGGCCTGGCGGTCGATATCGGATGCGCGCTGATAATTCAGGAGTTCCCAGACGCCGACGCCGCCGATGGCGAGGACGATCACGGCAAAGACAAGGACCCGGTACTTCTTCCACCAGTCCGAAAACTTGTCCTGCCGCAGGCTCTCGTTAACTTCCTCAAAGATGTCGGTCACGGTTGCGGGGGCTCCGGAAAGGTGGGGCAACTTAGCCGGGCGGCCTGCCCCCGGCAATTCGACAAAGCCGCTGCAATTATGGCTGTTTTTTGAGGGCGTAGGTCTCTTTCTCGCCCGGGAAGCGACGTGCGCGTACATCCGCCGCATAGCCATCCACAGCCTTGCCGATGACGTCCTTCAGATCCGCGTAGCGGCGCACGAATTTGGGCGTCCAGTCGAACATGCCCAGAAGGTCGTCGGTCACAAGGATCTGGCCGTCGCAGGCGCTGGACGCGCCGATGCCCACGGTCGGGCAGGAGACGGCAGCCGTTATGTCGCGGGCGAGGTCTTCGGCGACGCCCTCGATCACCATGGCGAAGCACCCTGCCCCGTCCGCCGCCTTGGCCTCAGCGATCACGCGCTTGCGCTCCGCCTCGGTGCGACCCTTGGCCTTGAAGCCGCCATCGACGTTGGTCGCCTGCGGGCGAAGGCCGACATGCGCCATCACCGGGATGCCGCGGTCGACCAGATGACGGACGGTAGCGGCCGCGTATTCACCGGCCTCGATCTTCACCGCCTGGCAGCCGGTCTCCTTCATGATCCGCGCGGCGTTGTGGAAGGCCTGCTCGACGCTGGCCTCATAGGCGCCGAACGGCATGTCGACGACGACGAACGCCTTCTTCGACGTCCGCATGACCGCCTGCCCGTGCAGGATCATCATGTCCATCGTCACGCCCACCGTGGTCGGCAGCCCGTGCACAACCATGCCGACACTGTCGCCGACCAGCAGAAGGTCGCAGCGGCTGTCCAGCAGCTCGGCCATCGGCGCGGTGTAGGCGGTCAGGCAGACCAGCGGCGTACCGCCCTTTGCGGCGGCGATATCCTTAACAGTCTTGCGGGCCGACTGGACCTGGGCGGACATGGGAGCGTGCCCTCGTTTGCTTGGCGCTCCTTAGGGCGCAAAGCGTCTGCGTGCAATGACGGGGCCGGACCGGTCTCAGAAGACGATGGCGACGCCGAACAGCACGGGGTGCAGGTAGAACAGGAAGGCCGGATAAGCGGCCGCCCCGATCGCGACTGCGATCAGGTCGCCAAATATGTTCGGATCGGCGTTAACCGGACCCACGTCTCCACGCTGCTTCACGGCAATCCGGTCGACGATGGCGTAGACCAGGAAGGCGCCGAACAGGATCATCCCGCCGAGGTCGCCATTGGCGATCAGGTGCGCCAGCGCCCACAACTTGATTGCGGTCAGCATCGGATGCCGCACGAATTTCTTGATGTACCCCGTCGGAGCGTAGGCAGCGACGAGGAGGATGAAGACCGGCAGCATCAGCGTCATGGCGATGTGGTGCGTCCACGCCGGCGGCTGCCAGATCTGCAGCCAAGGCCGCTGCGCATCAAAGCCCCAGATCATGGCGATGAAGCCAACGAGGCTGAGGACCGAGTAGAGGCCCTTGTAGCTACGTCCCATGCGCTCCACGAGGCTTTCCGGGTCGCGCGACCGGAACGTCGTGAAGAAATGCATTCCGAAGAAGAGGACCAGGCCGCCGAAAAAGGCGGTCAGAGCGGTAACATCCATGTCCTACCCCTGGGCAGCCCCCAAGGGCGGGAGAAGAGCAAAGTCGGAGGCTGGCCGCAATCGCCCCGGGAGTTCAGCGATTCTGCAGGGATACAGCGGTCAACAGGACCGTCAGCGCGGCAGCAATGGCGACAATGGCGAGCTGCACGCCGTCCGAGGCGCCCTGAACGGTCTCCTGCACGTCAATGCTTGCCGCCGCCTGCGCGGCGTTTTCGAACCAGCCGGCAAAGTTGGGCAGGTATGGCGAGAGTTCGGCGATTCCGCCCACGGCAAAACCAAGCCCGGCAAGGCCGGATCCGTAGATCGCGAACTGGCGCAGGGTGGCGCCCTTGCCGGCGCGTTCGGCGACACGCTCGCTGAACCCGTCGTCACGGATAGCCTGCTCTTCGGCTGCAAGCAGTCTTTCGAGCTGGTCTTCTGGTTCCGGAGGCATAAGCCGCTCCTCGAACATGTACACTCTCACGCTCCTGCATAGGCGGCCAGCGCCTTCTGTAGCTTGGCCCGTCCCCGGAGCACCCACGATTTAACCGTCCCAAGCGGCGCGCCCATGGCAAGGGCTGCTTCGGCATGCGAAAGGCCGGCGCCCAGACACAGGGCGATCGCCGCACGTTCACCTTCCTCCAGCCCCGCCATGGCGCGCGTGAGGTCGAGCCGCTCTCCGCTCTGCCCGGGTTCGCCTGCCGTCTCTTCGACTTCGGCGCTGGACCCGTCCCCACGGCGCGCGTGCAGGAACTCCCGGTAGGCAATGGTGCAGACCCAGGAGCGGAAGGATCCTCCCCGCCAGGTCGACCGGCGTCGCCATGCGGTAAGGAAAGCTGCCTGGGCAATGTCGTCTCCGTCAGCACTGGAGCGCGCCAGCCGGCGGGCGAGCGCGCGGATGCCCGCCTGGTGGCGCCCGACAAGCTGTCCGAAGGCCGCGCGGTCTCCCGCCATTGCGGCCTTCGTCAGGTCGGCTTCGCTGATGTCCGCCCCCGCCACGTATCAACCCTGGCGGCGCTTGGACTCGTTGGCGAAGAAGTGGAGGCCGAGAAAGGCAAACCCAACGAACAGGGGAAGCATGGCGACGCCAATGAGCCCGCGCATTACTTCCGGCCATTCATCGCCGGTGCGGTTCCCGGCGAGGATGCCTGCGAAGGCGGCTATGCCGAGCGCTATTGCCACGAACACGATCCCCCGCCGCAGGTCGGCGATCGGGCTCGACACGCGCGCCATGGACTCGAGTGTCTCAGGCGTGATCGGCTGGCCCTTCTCGATTGCGAAGCGAAGCGTCTGGAAGGCTTCGATACGTTTCCTGAGCGCGAAATGCTGGAACAGCCAGACGATGGCGACGGGCACCAGGAAGAGAGTGATCGGAATTAGGATTTCCATAAGTCGCGGTCTCCAATCTGCCGGGCGCAGCGCCCCTTTTGCAGCTTAGAGGAAGATCGGGCCCGAAACGGATGCGGCCTCCGGAAAAATCTTCCGGAGGCCGCACGAAATCACAGCAAACCTTGCGTAAAGGGCCGATCAGGCCCGGCGGCGCTCGCGGCCGCGCTCGAGGCTGGCGATGTAGCGACGGTGCTCCTCGTAGGGATCCACCACGCGGTCTTCCTTGGGGCCTGAAGGGCGGGTAACGGCGCGCATCTCCTTCTTGAGGCGTGCGGCTTCCTTGATCGCCTTTTTGCGGTCCTTGCGTTCGGCCCGCTTCTGGGCGTCGGACTGGTGTTCGGCTTCAAGACGCGCGCGCTCAGCGGCGGCTTCAGCTTCGATCCGGGCCTCTTCAGCGGCGCGTTCGGCTTCCTCGCGGGCGCGCTGCCTGGCTTCTTTTTCGGCCTGCCGCTCGGCGCGGAGGGCTTCAAGCCTGGCGAGGCGCTCGGCCTCGTGATTGATCGGGGCTTCCGCCTGGACCATCGGCTTGGGTTTGAATTTTTCGAGTAGGGCTTTTTTGGCGGCGACCGATGCGGCCTGCCGATCCGAGAAGGTCGAGTTCTTGGGTTGCATTCAGCTTTTCGAAATCAACGGTGAGTCGTTGTCGGGGATGGCGGGTACATAGGCGCCTTCGGGGAGTTCGTCCATAGGCTGCGGCATTACGCCAAGTTTAGTACGCCTAAGCGGTTTCGGCGCCACTTCGCAAGACGTTTCCATGACGGAATGTCGCACCATTTTGCCGCCGGCACATAACGCCCGTATGCGGGCATCCAAACGTCCGCAATTGACCGATGTTCCGCCCTCACCTTCCTGCGCCGGCGTTCACAGCGAGCGCGTGGATGCGTTTCAGGTCGGCGACAAAGGCCTTGTACTCCTTCGGACGGTCTTCATCCGGCACACGCAACAGGAACGATGGGTGCACGGTTATGTAGCCCGGCCGGTCGCCAAACTTTGCGGGGCCCCGGTTTTTGCCGATCGGGATCGGCTTGCCGGACAGCGCGTGCGCCGCCGTTGCGCCGAGACCCACGACCAGCTTCGGCTGGACGAATTCCAGCTCTTTCTCGAGCCACCAGCGGTAATGCTTGACCTCCGCAGCTGTCGGCGACTGGTGCAGGCGGCGCTTGCCGCGCTGGACAAACTTGAAGTGTTTCACCGCATTGGTGACATAGGTCTTCCTGCGGTCGATCCCCGCCTCTTCCATCGCCCGGTCAAGCAGCTTGCCCGCCGGACCGACAAAGGGCCTGCCCTGCAGGTCTTCCTGATCCCCCGGCTGTTCGCCCACGAAAGCGATGTCGGCATGCAACGGCCCCTCGCCGAGCACGGCCTTGTCCGAGCCCTCGACAAACGGTTCGGCTTTTTCGATGATGCGGTTGAGTTCCTTCAGTGATTTCGGCGCCTGTTCGGCCATTGCCTTCAGCGCATTCAACGGGGCGCGTTTCCCGGGCATGGCCGCCTCCTGCTCGATCATCTCTTCAACGCGTGAAGAGGCAGTTTGGATGAGCTGGGGGATGGTCTGCGTTTCCGGCAGGTTGCGCCAGTATTTCTTTGGCATGTGCTGGCGCATCAGGTTGAGGTTGGTGCGCGCCGGATTGAACGTGCTTTCATAGTAGGTGCGCCAGCCGATCTCGAAGGCGTCGACCTCCGGCGCATCCGGTCGGGAGGCTGGTGGACCGATCGCGAGTTCCTTCCTGTCCCACCACAACGAGCCCTTGGGCGTGAGAATGGTCCAGTCGAGCGATCCGAACCGGTCAACGAAGAACTTCGACGTTTCCTCGATGATGAAATGCTCCGGTTCGAACCAGGCGACGAAACGCTCGCCGGCCACCGGATCGTTCACCTCCCGGAAGCGAAGGAAGGCGCGCATCTTGTGGATGTCGCGCGACACGCTCTTCGCCATCATGTTCAGGCGATGGACGAGGGGATCGCTGGCGATCCTGTGGAGATCAGGTTCGGGATCCTTGGGCCGCCGCATCCGCCAGACAAGTTCATAGAGGCGTGCGTACTTCTCCGGATCGCTATGACAGACAACGAGCCGGATCAGGTCGGCGACAGGCCGCGGCAGAATGATCGGCTTGCCTGCAACGCCATATGCGGCCGGCATCTGGCCGCCGAACAGGTCCGGCTCTGTGCGGATGCTCCACGTGATCTGCTCGCTGGGGATCGAGCACCAGATCAGGATGCGCAGCGCCTGCCGGAAACCCTGCAGGTCTGCGCCGCCGTTGAGCTGGACATGCTGGTGAGCGGTCGGGTCCATCAGAACAGGCTCATCTGTTCAGGGCGAGGCGCGAGACGTTGGCGCAGATCAATGCGATCGGTCTCCGCTGTGGGCCGCCAGTCCGCGGTGATGATGAAGGGGCGTACGCGCCTGAGCCCGGCACAGACGCGCGCCACGTCCTCAAGGCGCAGCGTCGTGTGGCGGCGCGCTTCGAGGATACGATCGACCGCACGCACGCCTAGCCCTGGCACGCGCAGCAGCAATTCGCGATCGGCCTTGTTTACGTCGACCGGGAAGCGGTCGCGGTTCTTCAGCGCCCATGCGAGCTTGGGATCGATCTCGAGGTCCAGCATTCCGGCCTCGCCGCCGGAAACGATCTCGCCCACGGCAAAGCCGTAATACCGGTAAAGCCAGTCGGCCTGATAGAGCCTGTTCTCGCGCTGGAGCGGCGGCGCCTTCGCAGGAAGAGCGCGGCTGGCCTCAGGGATCGGACTGAAGGCCGAATAGTAGACGCGGCTCAGTGCATGACCTGAATAAAGACGGGCGCTGGTCGCGAGCACATCCGCATCGGTGGCCTCATCCGCGCCGACAATCACCTGCGTGCTCTGTCCTGCCGGCGCAAACTTCCGCTTGTCTTCCCTCGCCTCGGCGATGCGTTCGCTCATCTGCCCCATCGCCTTGTCGATGGAGGCCGTGTTCTTTTCCGGCGCAAGCTTCCTGAGGCTGTCATTCGAAGGCAGTTCGAGATTGATCGACAGCCTGTCAGCCAACAGCCCTGCCTGCTCGATCAGCCACGGACTCGCCTCCGGAATTGTCTTGAGATGGATGTAGCCGGCGAAGCCTTCGTCCTTGC
>DATBNA010000245.1:0-7695 GCA_036554545.1 Hyphomonadaceae bacterium | reverse complement strand
GCATCGCGGGCCAACGCCTGTCGAACGGCGACAAGGGGCCAATTCGCGACGTGCAGCGTCGTGTTGGCCAACGGCTTTGTCGCTCAATTCCAGTCATTCCCGCCCGCTGAACAGGCGAAGACGGCTGGGGGCCCTTTCAGGCGCAGCGTCGGGAATCCGGCCCGGACGCAAAACTACTTGCCCGCGCTCCGCTGAAGCTTGCCGCCTGGCGCCGACTGCATCAGCTTCAGCAGCTCGTCGGTGACGTTGGGCTCGAGGCCTTCGGTGTGGCCCTTCTCCTTGCGCACCACGTCAGCGACCAGCTTCCTGTCCCTGCAGTTGGGATAGACCATCACCTCGGCTGTTCCTGGACGCGGCTTCAGTCCCCACGATTTGCTGGTCGAGTTGGGATTGCTCGAGGAATAGACATAGCCGGCCTTCTCATCGACGACTTCGCCGCGGCGCTGGCGCGGACCGCACTTGTATTTCTCCGCCCACGGCGAGGCTTCGGGCAGGGCGACCACCTCGTGCTCGCCGGTGGTGAAGATGTAGCTGATATCGCATTTAGGCGTCACCGCCGCGCCCGGGCGCGCCGCCTCCGGCCCGTTGGCGCCATCGATGGGCGGGAAAGCCGGCCGCGCCGGCGCAGCGGGCGCTGGCTGTGCTGATGCAGCCGCCGGCGCCGCCGCTGGAGTGGGGCCGAATCCCGCCGGCACTTCCGCCGGTCCGATGCGGCCGCCGGACAGCGACAGCCAGCCATCGACCTTGTCGCGGAAGAAATCGCTGCAGACGATCCGGTTCGATGTCATGCCGCCATAGGAATGTCCCGCAAGCCAGAACGACCTGATGTTCGCCGCCCCAATCTGGTCGATCAGCGACTGCGTGATGTTCTGCAGGTACTCATCGTCGCTCAGCGCCCACACGCGTGTCTGCGTGTAGGGCGTCGCCACGACGATGCGGCGCTTGTCCACCTGGTCGAGCACCGGGAAATAGTGGCGCTGCCAGTTGCCGTACGATCCGCCGCCATGAAGGCTCAGGATCAGCGTCACATCCTCGCCCGGCTTAAGGTCGCACGGATAATCGAGGAAGTAGGTTCGGCCGGTCTTGGGCTCGACCACCGGCCCGCCATTGGTGACCATCGCCCCCGGACAGTCGGCATCCGGACAATGCAGCACCGGCGGACGCACACAGGGCGCGCCTGCGAATGTCACCGGTTCTGCGGGCGTCGTGGCGCAGGAGGCGAGGGCGGCGGCGCCAGCGATGGCGCTGAGTGCGTGAAGCAGGTTTCTCACTTGATGTACCCCATTTCCCGAGAGTAGCGGGCGGCCCCCGGATGCAGCGGCACGCCCTGGTTCTCCGCGACGGTGCGCGGATCGATTGAGTAGCGGCGGATAAGATAGATGAGGTCGCCGCGCGCCTGGTCGACGGCCTTCGCGACGTCATAGGCCGCTTGGTCCGGCGTATCGGCCCGCGCAAAGATTGCCTCGCCTGAGCGCGCAACGGTGCGGATGTTGCGGTCAACGCCTTTCAGGAGGCCCCAGCGCGTCGAGACGATCTTGTAGCCGCCTGTCGCCGCCATCTCCTTCAGCACCGGTTCCGGTATGTCGAGGAATTTCAGGTCATGGCGCTGGGATAGGATGGTCCAGTGTGAGCCCTCCGGATTCATGAAGGGCGTGCCGTGATCGTCGATGATTATGTCGAACTCCGCCGCCTCGCGCGCGCCCATCGCTGCGTTGACCGCGCCACCCCATGACGCGATGTCGGCGCGCGTCATGCCGTAGTGCTTCAGCACGACATCGGCCCCGCCGCCCGCCAGAATCTTCACCGGCAGCTTCTTCGCCTTGATCTCGGAGAGGTCCCTGATGCCGGTCGATGCCTTCACCGCGACCAGCAGGAAAGTAGGATCCTCGATCTTCGCGATCAGGCGAAGGTTGGAATAGGGCCCGCCACTGGCGTAGCCGCCTTCGCCACGATACGCGCTGGCGAGGATGCCTGACGCCGTGATGCCGAAATCGACCGGCGCATCGAAGCGTGTCGTCGTGCCGGTGCGCTCATCCAGCGCATCGAGCGGGGGCGGCAGGCTCGCGCCGGACACCAGCCGCGGCCCGCGGTCGCGATTGCAGTTGCGGCAGAGGATGACGTCATAGCCGAGCGGCTTCATCGCCTCCTGCAGGAACTCGCCGATCTCCCCCCACGGACAGCCATTGGGGCATGCCGCCGCCACAACCGGCCGCTTGTTCGCCCATCCGGTCTTGCCGACATCTACGGTTTGCTGCGCGAAGGCCGGCAGGCACCCGAAAGCCAGGACAGCAGATACGAAAGCCAGCCGTGTCGCCCGCCGCGCCGCGCTCATGCCGGTCTCCCGTTGTTTTCTCGATGCTAACTATCAGTGATAGGGCGGTCAATGTTGTGGCGAAAACGGGCGTCCGCGCATAACCCATAAATCTGTGTAATGCCGAGGCACTGCCGCGAGCTGCAAAAACCCCGCTAACCACGTCGAAGATGAACGGACGATTCCCGGACCGTTCAGGCGCTGCGCGTTGATATGGGGCCTATGGCACGAACTAAGCCACCGAAAGGAGTGACCTCTATGCGTCGCATTGCTTCTGCCCTGATGGCCGGCGTGATCGCCCTTGGCGCGGCTGCCCCGGCCTTCGCCGATCCGCCCCGCCGCCACGACCGCGAGTGGAACGACCGCCGCGACCGCGACTGGGATCGCGATCATCGCCGCGATCGCGACTGGCGCGACGACCGCCGCAACTACCGCGACGGCTACCGCGATGGCCGCCGCCACGACAACCGCTACTACCGCAACAACTGGAAGCGGGGCGACTACTTCGATCGCCGCGTCCACTACAACTACGTCGTCGTCAATGACTACCACAGGTATCGCGACCGCTACGGCCACTATCTCGGCCATCCGGGCCGCGGCCACTACTATGTCCGCGACAACGACACGGGCGAGATCCTGCTGATCGCTGCTGCGACCGGTCTGGTTCTCTGGGCCCTCAACAACTAAGGCCCTGATCTCTCCGACGCCGGACGTTGCCCGCTAACGTCCGCGCCCCTTGCGGCCGCCTCTCTCCCCGGAGGCGGCCGCATCCGTTGCAGACCTGACCTCGCTTGCCCCCAAGTCAACTTGACATTGTCCGGTCGCGACCGAGACTTGCCGCAGATCAGCTCAAGGGAGATCTGGATGCGGAGCATTCTCGGCGCGGTTTCGGTCCTGGCGCTTGTCGCAGCCTGCAGTCCTTCGGGGCCTATCGCGCCCGGTCCCGACGCCTACACCCAGCTCCAGACCCGCCTGCAGGACGCCAAGGCGGGCGACGTCATCGAGATCGGCGAAGGCACATTCAACTTCACCAATGGACTCTCGCTCGACGTCGACAATGTGACGCTCAAGGGCGCCGGCCAGGACAAAACCATCCTCTCCTTCAAGGGACAGACCGGTGCGGGCGAGGGCCTGCTCGTCACATCCGACGGCGTCACTCTGACCGGCTTCACCATGCAGGATTCGAAAGGCGACGGGATCAAGTCGAAAGGCGCCGACAACATCATCTATCGGGACCTGAAGGTCGAATGGACCGGCGGACCGAAGGCAGAGAACGGCGCCTACGGCGTCTATCCGGTCGAGTCGAAGAACATCCTGATCGAGCGCGTCACCGTCTCAGGCGCCTCCGACGCTGGCATCTATGTCGGCCAGTCCGACAACATCATCGTCCGCAACAGCCGCGCCGAATACAATGTCGCCGGCATCGAGATCGAGAATTCCTCGCGCGCCGACGTCTATGACAACGTCGCAACGCACAACGCCGGCGGGATCCTGGTGTTCGACCTGCCGGACCTGCCGGTCATGGGCGGCAACTCCACGCGCGTGTTCCGCAACCAGATCGTCGAGAACGACACGCCCAACTTCGCGCCGCCCGGCAACATCGTCGCCAACGTGCCCACCGGCTCGGGCCTCATGCTGCTGGCGAACAAGAACGTCCACGTGTTCGAGAACACGTTCGACAAGAACCAGACCGCCCACATCCTTGTGCTGGCCTATTCCTATCCATTCGAGGACGAGAAATACAACCCGCTGCCGCGCGACTTCGTCATACGCGACAACACCTATGGCGAAGGCGGCAACGATCCGCAGGGCCGGTTCAAGGAACTCGCGCCTGCTCTGGGCGGCAAGCTTCCGGCCATTGTCTGGGACGGCGTCACGAAGTACGGCGATAAGACCGAGGAAGTCCGGGTCGTCGTGCGCGAGAAGCCGGAAGTCGGCTACATCAATCTCGGCCTCGGCGTGACGCCGCCGGACCTGACCAAGGCCAATCCCTCCATGGACCGTCCGGCCGACGCCCAGATCGAGGAGCCTGCGGCCGTTACCCTGCCGCACGCCGAGACCGGGAAGGAAGGCGTCTGATCCTCCAGGACAGGCGTCCAGTATCGGACTGACACATGACGCTCGACGTCGCCCAGATCGCCTTGCACGGCGGACTTCTCGCCATTGCAGCGAGCGCGCTGATCATGGGTTCGATGCGTGCGAATCCACGCCTCTTCCTGCGCCACTTCCCGGCAAAGGTACGCGAGAGCCAGCCGCCGCTGACCGCTGGAGAGAAGGGCGCCGGGCGCATCGTCGGCCTTCTGATGCTTCTGGTCTTCGTCGGCTTTCCCGTGTGGTCGGCGACGATGCATGCATCAAAACATGGCGCGGACTTCCTGAGCCTCTTTGTCCACGCCTTCCTCGTCGGCATGATCGCCAACACCGTCGACTGGCTGATCCTCGACGAACTCTGGCTGGGTGTCGGCAAGCCGCGCTGGGCGCTGCCGAGAGGCGTTGCGCCCGCCGACGTGCTGCCTTTCGAGCACGGACGTCACTTCCGCGCGTTTCTCACTGGCACGCTGATCTTCGCCGCGATCGCCCTGATCGCGGCGCTGGCCGCGCCCTTCCTGTCAGGCGCTTCAGGCAGCGGCCCCCGCGCCAGCGTGATCCTCGCCGAAGACCCCGCGCCGAAGCTCTCCGACTACGGCTTCTTCAAGGATGCAGCGGCGCGCGAGCTCGCAGAGGGCGTCACGCCCTTCGATCTCATCAACCCGCTGTTCAGCGACCACGCCGGCAAGCACCGTTTCGTCCACGTGCCGAATGGTCAGGCTGCGAAGTATGACGCCGAGAAGGTCTTTGACTTCCCTGTCGGCTCGGTCCTCATCAAGACATTCGCCTTCGCGCCTGACATGCGCGAGCCTCTGAAGGACGAGCGCTACATCGAAACGCGCCTGCTGATCCGGAAGGCGTCCGGCTGGTTCGCCTATGCCTATATCTGGAACCCGGAACAGACCGAGGCGACCTACGCGCCGGTTGGCGGACAGCAGAAGATCCACACGATCTCGCCCGATGGTGATCCGCTCTCCATTGATTACGCCATCCCCAACCGCAACCAGTGCAAGACCTGCCATTCCGAGGGCGACGAACTGACGCCGATCGGGCCGCGCGCCCGCAACCTCAATCACGTGGGGCCGCTGGGCGTGAACCAGGTCGCCGACTGGAGCGGCCGCGGCATTCTCTCTGGCGCGCCCGACGATCCGCCCGCCGTGCCGTCTGCTTTCGGCGATGCGCCGCTCGCCGACCGGGCTCGCGCCTGGCTCGAGATCAACTGCGCCCATTGCCACAAGGCCAACGGCGGCGCGTCCAATTCCGGTCTCTTCCTCGACTGGCACGAGACCGATCCTACGGGCTGGGGCGTCCACAAGCGGCCGACTGCTGCGGGCAGGGGATCGGGCGACAACCTCTTCGTCATCGAGCCGGGCCATCCCGAGCAGTCGATCCTCGTCCATCGCCTTGAATCGATCGAACCGGGCGTGCTCATGCCGGAACTCGGCCGCACCGTCGTCGATCGCCACGGTCTCGACCTGATCCGCAGATGGATCGAAGAGATGCCTGCACAACCGGCGGACCAACCCTAGCGCGGCGGGAAGATCCAGCTCGTCATTCCTGCGACCAGCAGCGTGAGCAACACTGCGACTGCGCCGGCTGTGGCGAGCCAGGCCGTCGTCAGGCCGATTGAATCGACGATGCGCCTCAGCCTCGGCGCGCTCCCGGGCGCTATCTTCTGCTGGAGCCGGCGGATGACCCAGTAGTGGCCGGCCATGGCGCCGCCGAAGGTCGCGGCCATCAGCGTCAGCAACACGCCGACGCGCACGCCTGCGCCGCTGTTGCGCAGCCACAGGTCGAGCGGCGCAAACAGCACCGGCAGAAAGAGCACCAGCGCCGGCCCGCGCAGGATGGCGGCCCAGTAGCTGCGGCTCACGCCCTTGCGGATCGCCTCGCAGGCGCGCGTCACATACTCCGCTGTCATCACGCCGCGATAGTGGCGCGCCGTTTCCGCCGCGCCGCGGCCGGCGCCGGCAGTGACAAGCTCGACATTGGCCTCCGACGCCAGCGCCATCGACAGCGCGCCGTAGATCCGCTCCGGAACCTCCGGAGGCAGAAGCTGGGTTTCTGCGTTGGCCGATTCCAGCTCGGCAATGTCATCCGCCATCAGCAGGCCGGCGATGTTCTTGTAGTCGGGAACTTCCTGCCGTTCGCCAAAGGCGTGCACCATGGCGCGCTTCTCGCCCATCGTGACCATTACGCTGGTCACGGGCACGACGGCGATGGTGTCGCGCGTGATCGTGTCGCTGCTCGCCTCCGCGGTTGAATGGCGCGAGGCGGCGATCTCGAGAATTTCCTCCACGCCGCCACGTGCGCGGATGGCGGCGGCAATCTCGCCATTCCCCCCACGGGGCGCCAGCTCGACCGTTTCCTTGATCGAACAGGCGAGCGTCGCGACATGATGGCGTTTGCCATGGCCATCGCATGTTTCGCAGCGTGTCGATCCCGCGCCCTTGCACTGCGAACAGGCGACGGTCTTGCAGCCGTCGCAGGTCTTGCAGGTCAGCTCCCCGACGCCGGCGCATTTGGGGCATTTGATGACGCCGAGCCTGTTGCAGGCAGGGCAGGCCAGCGTTTCCTGATAGTGCTCGACATAGTGGGCGTTGGCCGCCTCGTCCCACTTCTTGCGCTGCTTTCGCTCGATCACAGTGCCGGCGCCGCGGCAGGTCCTGCACGTCACCGTTCCGGCCTTGTTACAATTCTCGCAGACATTGGCGCCGCGCCCGCCGCAGGCCTCGCACGTTACCTGCTTCTCGCCAAGGCAGAGCGTGCAGGTGATGCGCCCGCTCGCACCGCATGCCGTACACGGCTCGACATGGCCAAGGGCAGACACCGCCCCGAAACAGGCGTCGACCGCTGGCGCGGTCATCTCTTCACCATGCGACTCCGCCCAGGCCGCAAGCCGCCGGGGCAGGGTGATGCGTGCGGCCGCGAGTTGCGCCTCGCTTTCCCGCGCCAGCGCCTGCGCGTCCGCAACTTCCCTCACGCCGGGGGGCAGAGGGCCATTTCCATCGCTGATCTTCGTTTCGAAGGCGACGCGGAAGGTCTGTCGCACCATCACCGGCACCGCTTCATGCCGGCTTTCGGTCATGGAGAGATTGCTGCGGCTGAAGCGCGTCAGCGGCTCGATGAAATCGCCGACCCGCAGCAGCAGCCGCGCGCCAGGATCGCTGGGATCGGCCGCCGTCCTGCCCCTGCCTGCGTCGGGTCCTGCGTCAGTCGGCGTTGCCACTCAGTCCTCTCGCGCCCGCCGCCTTCCCGGGTAGCATCGGGACGCATCGGGTCAAGCAAGTTCGCCC
>DATBNA010000231.1:0-1763 GCA_036554545.1 Hyphomonadaceae bacterium | reverse complement strand
GTCAGCTCCGCCATCTCAGTGTTCGCGGCTCGATCGGATTGCTGAAGGGACGGCCCTCGGAGCGGCTGGCGGCCCATTCCTTCTTGAGGGTGAGGTACCACTTGGCCTGAACGTCGATGTCGTCGATCCACATCATGTTCTTCTGGTAGGCCATGCCCTTGTTCTGCAGGTTCACCATGTGGCCGTCCTGGCTGAGGAATTTCTGCGCCGGCGAGACGAGGAAGGGCAGGAGGACATCGAGCAGCGGCGCGTTCTTCCAGAACGTCACCTGCGTGATGCGGGTTTTCTTGACTGAAATCGGGGTGAGGCAGGTGAGCGTGAAGATGCGCGCCTTCTTCGCCTCGACGATCTCCCACCGGAAGCCGGGAATCTGGAATACGATCTCGGTGGTGACGTCCGAGCCCATCAGGGCGCGGTAGGCGAGCGAATTGCCTGAAGGCTGGTGACGCGCGAGGGCCCAGCCGCGTTCGGCGGGGATGAAAGGCTTCTCTTTGAGGCGCAGGCCGGTGGAGGGCGGACGCCACCACCATTGATTGTGCACGAAGGGAACGTGCGCCGGGTCCATCAGGCCGACCACGGCGTCGTCCATGTGGGCGTTGAAAATCTGCGCGACGATGAATTTCGGCTTGAGGCCGACGATGTCGAAGGCGGGCGGCGCAACAGCAGGCGGACCGTCGCTGCGCGGATTGTCGGCGACGTAGACGAACACCATGCCGTTGGCCTCGTGCACCGGATAGCGGCGCACGCGGACCTTGTCGGTGGCGAAGTCTTCCTTACTGACAAGGGATGGCATCAGCGCGCACTGGCCGTCTGTGCGGAAGCGCCAGCCATGATAGGGGCACTGGATGGTGGGCTGGCCGTCGGTCTCGATCTGCTGGCCGGCCGAAAGGGGCACGAGGCGGTGAGGGCAGATGTCGCGGAGGGCGAAAGCTTCGCCTTTTTCTGTTCGGGCCAGCATCACCGGCTGGCCGAGGATGATGCGGCGGAACTGCTTGCCGGGTTCGAGCGACTTCGACGCGCAGGCGAAGTACCAGCAGTCGGTCAGCCAGCCCTCGGCGGTGACGCCGGCCGATTTTGTGAGAGTTCCGTCGGGCATGAGCCTCGATTGATTGGTCCAGAGCCTTGATCGGGCGGGACTATCCAATGTTTGCTGGCGCTCGTCCATGCGGGTGCAAACGGAGGTCCAAATGGCTCGCGCGAGCCGCAAAGACGAGGAAACCAAGGCTCGCAGGCCGGGAAAGAAGACCGAGCGCGGCAAGGCGTCGGGATCGTGCCTGTGCGGCGCGGTGACGGTGGAAATCGATACGCCGGTGTTCTGGGCCTGGCATGATCATTCGGCCGCAAGCCGCAGGGCGCACGGAGCGGTCTATGCGACCTATGTCGGCACGTACCGCTCCAAGGCGCGGATCGCGAAGGGCGAGGCGAAGGTCACGCGCTTTGTCGAACCCGCGAACGGCAATGTGCGCAGCTTCTGCGGGACGTGCGGCAGTCCGCTCATGTTTGAGCGCAAGCAGTCGCCGAAATGGGTGAACCGTCCGCGCGCGCTGTTGGCCGAGCGCACGGGACGCGAGCCGCGCTACCACATCGCGATCAACGAGCTGCAGGACTGGATCTACACAGGCGCATCGCTCGCGCCACTGAAAGGATATCCGGGTGTGATGTGGGAGCGGCCGCAGAAGAAGAAGCGCGGGGTCGCGGCGCCGCTGTTCGATCCGGACTTCTCAGATGCGTGCGGCGTTGCATCGCGGGAACTCGTTGCGCTC
>DATBNA010000220.1:0-4634 GCA_036554545.1 Hyphomonadaceae bacterium | reverse complement strand
TGCTGCTGGCGCGTCGACCGCACGAAGGATTGAACACAGGATTGCGACGTTCCATCGCAGTCGCCAAAGCTCTCCACAGCCCGGATTTCAGACCTGAAAGTCGCGGTCACACCCGGTTTCGCCACGGCGCCCTGTCGCTCTATTGCATCGCAGTAGAAAGCGGCTTAGGCCGTCCGCACAAAATATGACCGAGGGTTCATATGGAAGGCGTGCAAACGCTTGTCGTCGAGTATCTGCCCGTCGTGATCTTCTTGGTGATCGCGGCAGTGCTCAGCGTCCTCTTCATTGTCCTGACGACGCTTTTTGCGCCGAAGAAGCCGGACCCGGAAAAACTGTCGGCTTATGAGTGCGGTTTCAACGCGTTCGACGATGCACGGATGAAGTTCGACGTGCGCTTCTACCTCGTGTCCATCCTCTTCATCATCTTCGACCTCGAAGTGGCCTTCCTCTTCCCGTGGATCTTCCAGGTGGCGGAAGGAAACGTCACGGCCTTCTGGTCGATGATGGCCTTCCTCGGCGTACTCACCGTAGGATTCATTTACGAATGGCGCCGCGGCGCGCTGGAGTGGCAGTGATGGCCGAGGCGAAAGCAGCCGCAGGCTCCGCCGGCCGTGTATTGCGCCCTGAGAGCGGCGCAATCATCAAGCCGGATGATCCGTTCTTCTCTGGCCTGTCCGACGAACTGGCGGACAAGGGCTTCCTCGTCGCCGCCGCTGACGACCTCATCACCTGGGCGCGTACCGGCTCGCTGATGTGGATGACGTTCGGACTGGCATGCTGCGCCGTCGAGATGATGCAGGCGTCGATGCCGCGTTATGACCTCGAGCGCTTCGGCTTTGCGCCGCGCGCCAGCCCACGCCAGTCGGACGTGATGATCGTTGCCGGCACGCTCACCAACAAGATGGCGCCCGCGCTTCGCAAGGTTTACGACCAGATGCCGGAGCCGCGTTACGTGATCTCGATGGGGTCATGCGCGAATGGCGGCGGCTATTATCACTACTCCTATGCCGTAGTTCGCGGCTGCGACCGTATCGTACCTGTCGACATCTATATCCCAGGTTGTCCGCCGACCGCTGAGGCGCTGGTCTACGGCGTCCTGCAGCTGCAAAAAAAGATCCGCCGCGAGGGGAGCATCGAAAGATGAGCGTGCTTCCTACCCGCGCGGCGATGATCGCGGAACTTAAAATCCATCTCGAACAGGTGCAGGGCAAGGCGATCACGTCGATGAACGTGGTGCTTGGCGAGTTGACGCTTACGGCGCCGCGCGACGGCATCATAAAACTGCTGACTTTCCTGCGCGATGACAGCCAGTGCCGGTTCGAGACGCTGGTCGACATCTGCGCCTGTGATTATCCCACCGAGGCTGAGCGCTTCGAGGTCGTCTACCACTTGCTGTCGATGCGGCTGAACCAGCGCATCCGCGTGAAGGTGCGGACGGACGAGGCAACGCCCGTGCCGAGCGCCACCGCCGTATTCCCGGTCGCCAACTGGTACGAGCGCGAGGCGTTCGATATGTATGGCGTCCTGTTCTCCGATCATCCGGACCTGCGCCGCATCCTCACCGACTACGGTTTCGAGGGATATCCGCTGCGCAAGGACTTCCCGCTCACTGGCCGGGTCGAGGTTCGCTACGACGAGTCCCAAAAACGGGTTGTCTACGAACCCGTGAAGCTCATGCAGGAATACCGCAACTTCGACTTCCTTTCTCCGTGGGAAGGCATGCAGGCGGTCATTCCGGGCGATGAGAAGGTTGGCGAGGCAAAGAAATAGCCATGGCCGACGATGCAACCACGAAGCAGTTCGATCTCGACGACCGCAAGTTCACGATCAACTTCGGCCCGCAGCATCCGGCGGCGCACGGCGTGCTGCGCCTTGTGCTCGACCTCGATGGCGAGATCGTCGACCGCGTCGATCCACATATCGGCCTGCTTCACCGCGGCACCGAGAAGCTGATCGAGTACAAGACCTTCCTGCAGGCGCTGCCTTACTTCGACCGTCTCGACTACGTCGCGCCGATGAACCAGGAGCACTCCTATTGCCTCGCCATCGAGCGGCTGGCGGGGATCGAGGTTCCGCGCCGCGCGCAGTTCATCCGTGTCATCTATTCCGAGATTGGCCGGATCCTCTCACACATCCTCAACGTGACGACGCAGGCGATGGACGTAGGCGCGCTGACCCCGCCGCTTTGGGGCTTCGAAGAGCGCGAGAAGCTGATGGTGTTCTACGAGCGCGCATCTGGCTCGCGCATGCACGCGGCGTATTTCCGCCCGGGCGGCGTGCACCAGGACCTGCCGCCGGAACTGGTGGAAGACATCCACAAATGGTGCGACCCGTTCCTGAAGGTCGTCGACGACATCGAAACGCTGGTCACCGAGAACCGCATTTTCAAGCAGCGCAACGTCGATATCGGCGTGGTGTCGGTGCCGGATGCGCTGGCCTGGGGGTTCTCTGGCGTCATGGTGCGCGGTTCGGGCCTTGCCTGGGACCTGCGCCGCGCCGAACCCTATGAGGTTTACTCGGAGCTCGATTTCAGGATTCCCGTCGGCAAGAACGGCGATTGCTGGGACCGCTATCTCTGCCGCATCGAGGAGATGCGGGAGTCAGTGAAGATCATCAAACAGTGCATCGACAAGATGCCCGTCGGCCCCGTGCTTCCGGAAGGCTCGAAATACGCACCACCGCGCCGTGCGGAGATGAAGACGTCGATGGAAGCGCTGATCCATCACTTCAAGCTCTACACCGAAGGTTTCCATGTCCCGGCCGGCGAGGTCTATGCGTGCGTCGAAGCGCCAAAGGGCGAGTTCGGCGTCTATCTCGTGACCGATGGCGGCAACCGCCCGTATCGCCTGAAGATCAAGGCGCCGGGCTACGCGCACCTTCACGCCATGGACCACCTCTGCCGCGGCCACATGCTGGCGGACGTGTCGGCGGTGCTGGGCTCGCTCGACATCGTGTTCGGGGAGATCGATCGTTGAGTCACCGGCGTTTTCACGATCCCGAGCATCACAAACCTTTCGCCTTCACGCAGTCGACAGAAGACCAGATCGCGTGGTGGGAACGGAAGTATCCTTCCGACCGTCGCGCCTCGGCCGTCATTCCGGCGCTGTGGCTGGCGCAGAAGCAGAATGGCGGCTGGCTGTCGGAGCCGGCGCTGCGCGCCGTCGCGGATCGCGTCGGCATGACCTACATACGCGTCTACGAGATCGCGACCTTCTACACGATGTTCAACCTGGAGCCGGTGGGTAAATACCACCTGCAGGTTTGCGGGACGACGCCCTGCATGCTGCGTGGCGCGGACAAGCTGAAGGATTTCTGCGAACGCAAGATCGGCCCGAAGGGCCATGTATCAAGCGGCGGCACCTTCTCCTGGGTCGAGGTCGAATGCCTCGGCGCGTGCGTGAATGCGCCGATGATCCAGATCAACGACTACTACTACGAAGACCTGTCGATCGAGACGCTGGAGCGGATCATCGAGGATCTCGCCGCCGGCAAGAATCCCAAGCCGGGCACGTATGCCGAGCGCCAGACGTCGGCGCCACAGGGCCGCCCGACATCGCTGACGGACGAAGCTCTCTATGACGGCTCGAAGGCCGAGCCGCTGAAATCAATTCCCAACGCGCCGAAGCCTGCGCCAGAGGGCGGCGCCGCACCGGCGCCCGCGGCCAAGGCATGAGGGGCGCGATGTCCGAGTACAAACCCAGCAAGGAAATGAAGGCCGAACTGTTTCGGGCCGGCATTTTCGAAGCCCTGTGCTTCGTTGTTGGCGTCATTGGCTTCCTCGCTACGGGCAAATGGATCTGGATCGCGATGGGTATTCTCGCCGGGCTGGGCTTCAGCCTGCCTGCGATCATCAAACTGGTTCGCGAAAAGAAGGAGCACGATCGTGCTTCTCGATAGGGATCGCATTTTCACGAACCTCTATGGCCGTCACGACTTCCGGCTGGAAGCCGCAAAAAGGCGTGGTGCGTGGAACTCCACCAAAGAGCTGATGCAGTTCGGTCCTGAGTGGATCTGCGACCAGATCAAGGCGTCGGGCCTGCGCGGGCGGGGCGGAGCAGGCTTCCCGACCGGCCTCAAATGGACGTTCATGCCCAAGAAGGTCGGCGACCGGCCTCACTATCTCGTCGTCAACGCGGATGAATCCGAACCCGGCACCTGCAAGGACCGGGACATCATGCGCCACGATCCGCACCTGCTGATCGAAGGCTGCCTGATCGCGTCGTACGCAATGCGCGCACACGCCTGCTACATCTATCTGCGCGGCGAATACATCTACGAGCGCGAAGTGCTCGAGGAAGCCATCAAGGAAGCCTACGCGGCCGGCCTCGTCGGCAAGAATGCGTGCGGCTCGGGCTGGGACTTCGACATCTACTGTCACCACGGCGCGGGCGCCTACATTTGCGGTGAAGAGACCGCGCTGCTCGAAAGCCTCGAAGGCAAGAAGGGCCAGCCGCGGCTGAAGCCGCCTTTCCCGGCCAACGCCGGCCTCTATGGCTGCCCGACCACCGTCAATAATGTGGAGTCGATCGCGGTTGCGCCGACCATTCTGCGCCGCGGCGCCAGCTGGTTCGCGAGTTTCGGCCGTCCGAACAATACCGGCACGAAAGTTTTCTGCATCTCCGGCCACGTCGAGC
>DATBNA010000182.1:0-2875 GCA_036554545.1 Hyphomonadaceae bacterium | reverse complement strand
TTCAACAGCATACCGGACTTCATCGCCGGCCAGCCAAGCCAGATCTTCTATGGCAACGCGGCGATCACGAACGATCCCAATGATACCGCTGCACAGTTCGAATACGACATCAACACGGTCTACATCCAGGACGAGTTCGCTGTCGGCGACAGCGCCGACGTCACGCTCGGCCTGCGCTATGACTGGTACACCAACAGCAGCTTCCCGACGGCAAACCCGTTCTTCCTCGCGCGCAACGGCTTCAGCAACACGGAAAACCTGGACGGCAAGGGCATCCTGCAGCCGCGTTTCGGCTTCAACTGGGATGTGACAGACCGGTTCTCGCTGCGCGGCGGCGCCGGCCTCTTCGCCGGCGGCAACCCGAACGTCTGGGTGTCGAACTCCTATTCGAACGACGGCATCCGCGCCGTGCAAGTTCAGTTGGGCACGACGCCGCCGCCGCCGAACATCCTGACCAACCCGAACTCCCAGTCGGAGCGCGCGGGCGGCCAGGCGATCAACCCCAATAACGCCCTTTGGGGCGTGCCGACCTCGATGTTCAACACTGTCGCCGGAAGTGCGCCGAACTCGGCCGTTGCGGCGATCGACCCGGACTTCCAGCCGGCTTCGGAATGGAAGTTCTCTGTCGGCGGCACCTACGATGCCGACCTCGGCAATTTGCCGCTGGGTCTGGGCGGCGAGTACCGGCTCGACGCTGACTACATCTTCGCCGTCACGAACAATGCGGCCACGATTGTCAACGCCGGACTCATCCGCGTCGGCACGGCGCCGGACGGCTCCCCGCTCTACAAGCGCGCTGACAAGTCCGACCCGGACTGTCTCAACCCTGCCACGGCCCCGACCGCCGCCTGCGCGACGCGAACCGCCGACGACCTGTTGCTCACCAACGCCGGAAATGGCGGAGAGCAGCACGTCTACTCGGTGGCGCTCTCGAAATCGTACGACTTCGGGCTCGACTGGGCGGTCGCATACGCCCACGTCGACGCCAAGGATACGCGGTCGATGACATCGTCCGTGGCCGGATCGAACTTCGGCTCGATCGCGGTCAGCGATATCAACAATCCCGATCAGGCTCGTTCGAACTTCCTGATTCCCAACCGCTTCACGCTCAACGTCAACTACGAGCTTGAGCTGTTTAAGGACTTCACAACCCGGTTCTCCCTCTTCGGCGAGCACTATCAGAGCCGACCCTACTCCTACGTCACTGCTTTTGGCGGGACCGTGGACACCTGGGGCGACAACAACGAGGGCCTTCACCTGCTCTACGTGCCGACGGGTCCGACGGACCCGAATGTCGTGTTCTGCAGCAACACCAACGCGGCGGACAACACGCTGTGCGGCGGCGCAGCCACGAACTTCGACACGACGAGCTTCTTTGCCTGGGCCGATGCAGTGGGGCTCGCCCGCGGGGCGCAAACCGGCCGCAACGACTTCGAAGGCGGCTGGAACAACAAGTTCGATCTCAAGGTCGAGCAGGAGTTCCCGCTGCCCTTCGGCGAAGCATCCGCGTTCCTGGTTGTCGAGAACATCGGCAACCTGCTGAACGACGAGTGGGGCGTGATTTATGAATCGCCGTTCCCGCAGCGCACCAGCGTCGTTGAAATCGATCGCGATGTGGCGACCAACCGCTTCATCTATCGCCGTCTGGCGCTTCCGAACATCGACGATCCGGTCGACAGCGTGTCGTTCTGGACGGTAAAGGTCGGCGCGACCTACCGCTTCTAGAGCTGCATGCCGCAAGGCGTAGGGAAGGAGGCGGCCCATCCGGCCGCCTCTTTTCTTTTGCCTCTTGCATCATCGCGCACCGGGGCCATATGCGGCTGCTTGTGTCCGGACCTTGTGCGCCGGTGCGTAGCTGATAGAGGGGCGCGATGAGCGAGGCGAACCTTCATCCTCCGGCGGAATGGTCGCCGCACAGCGCGATCTGGACGGCGTGGCCGGCCGACAGCGAACTGTGGCTGGACGACCTTGCGCCTGCCCAAGCGGAGGTCGCTGCGATGATCCGTGCGCTGGCGGCGCCGGGCCCCGGCGGCAAGCCCGGCGAGAGGGTGAACCTGCTGGTGCACGGGCCGGAAGCGTTGCTTTCGGCAGAGAAGGCCGTGGGCGACCAGGCCGAGATCATCGAAGCGCGTTACGGCGACATCTGGCTGCGCGATACGGGCCCCATCTTTTCCAGCAAGGATCGCTGCAGCCTGTTCACGTTCAACGGCTGGGGCGGGAAGTACGTGCTCGACCATGACGACAAGGTCGGGGCTTTTGTCGCTCAGGCTGCTGGCGCAGCAGCGGTGCGGCACGATGCGGTGCTGGAAGGCGGTGCGCTGGACTGGGATGGCGAAGGCGCGGTCCTCACCACGCGCGAATGCCTGCTGAACCCCAACCGCACGCCCGGGATGACAGAGCCGAAGGCGGAAGCATTCCTTCGCGAAACGCTGGGCATGAAGCGCGTCATCTGGATCGACCGTGGCCTCCTCAATGATCACACGGACGGCCATGTCGATAACATCGCCCGCTTTGTTGCTCCGGGCGTGGTCGTGTGCCAGGCGCCGGCGGACGCCAGCGATCCCAACGCCGACCGGCTCGACGAGATCGCCGCGCAGATTTCGGGCCAGCGCGACTGCCGCGGCCGCATGCTGCAGATCATCCGCATTCCTTCGCCTGGCAGGGTAGAGGATGAGGATGGTGAAATTGTACCCGCCAGCCACATGAACTTCCTGATCGGCAACGCGACAGTGGTGGTGCCGACCTACGGTACGGCGACGGCCAGGGCCGCCGTCGAGGCGCTGAAGCCGCTGTTCCCGGGCAGGAATGTCGTGGGGCTGTCAGCGCGCCATATCCTGACGGGCGGCGGCGCCTTCCACTGCATCACCCAGCAGCA
>DATBNA010000490.1:0-3792 GCA_036554545.1 Hyphomonadaceae bacterium | reverse complement strand
CCGCTTCCGTCGTCGCCAGCGGCACATAGAAATCGCCCTTGGCGAAGATGCCATTGACCCGCAGCGGCCCGATCACGCCCACCGGCAGTCGCAGCGTGCCGATGTAGTTCTCGATGTTGTGCTCGTAAGCCTCGAGCTGCTCCTGCGCTTTCGCGTCATAGAGCTCGGCCCTGTCTGCTTCCGCCGCGCCCGAATTCGCCAGCAGAGTCTTCCAGTTCGCCGATGTGAAAGTCGGCTCCAGCCGCTTGGCCGGCCTGATCCATGGCTTGAGCGGCGTCGTAGTATCCGGACGGCTCTGGCGGGCGATGTCCTCCGCCGACCGGCCCTCCAGCATGCCAGCGATCATCCGCCTGGCCGCATCAAATGCGCTAGCCATGCTTGTCCCTTCACCCGCCGCTCCTGCGGCATCGTCATGAATCCGCTGATTTATGGAAAACTCAAGGCGTTAGCCTCGGAGGCATTATGCGCATTACCGGCCTGGCCCCGCCGCAGGGGAAGACCCTAAGGTCCGCTCCCTGACTTTGATCAACCCAAACGTGCTGCAGCGACACTAGCGTTTTGTCGGTGCTGTATCGTGAGTAACGCCCTCCTTCTTGTCGTCTGTATCTGCGGCCTGCTCGGCGCCGGCTGTGTGTCCACAACTTATTCCTATCAGGACGATGACGAGATGACCCGCGCCCTGGAGCAGCCGCTGCGGGACCTTGGCTGGATACGCAAGGATCCACCCGAGATTCTGACAAACGCGAAAACGGCGCCTTACATACTGGCGCCCGATTGGACGTGCGAAACAGTGCTGCTGGAGCTTTCGAATCTGGGCGTCGCGCTTGGGCCGGACTTGGATTTCCCGACTGCCGACGGAACTCCCCCCGTCATCGACGCCGAGCAACTGATGTCCAATGCCGTGGATAGCGTCTGGTCACTACCTTATCGCGGAATCATCCGGTGGGTTACGGGCGTTGCGGAACGGGATCGCCTGCTGCGCAACGCTGTCCTTGCTGGCACAGTACGGCGGGCTTTTCTCAGAGGCGTCATCCTGGCGGTCCCTTGCCTGCCGCCACCAACAACGACGGAGTTGGCGTCACAAGCGCCGCCGCAATGAGGCCAGCGATACGCTGACCGAAAGCGTCTCAATCCTGGCCCGGGCACACTGTGGATCGCCTTCCGAAAGACCGCCTATATTGGAAGGATGATCCGCCCCGAAGACCTGCTCTGCCCGACGCCAAAGGGCCTCTATTGCCCGCCGGGCGATTTCTACATTGATCCCGTCCGCGGCGGCGTCGATCGCGCCGTCGTCACGCATGGCCATTCCGATCACGCCCGCGCCGGCCACGGCGCCGTACTCGCAACTCCCGAGACACTCGAAGCAATGGCCGTCCGCTACGGCGAAGCCTTCTCCCAGGCGCGGCAGGTCGCGCCCTATGGCGCCACAACCCGCGTCGGCGAAGTCGACGTGCGGCTCGTCCCCGCCGGCCATGTCATCGGCTCGGCGCAGGTGGAAGTGAAGTGGAAGGGCCTCACCATGGTCTGCACCGGCGACTACAAGCGCCGGGCCGATCCAACCTGCGAGCCCTTCGAAGTCGTCCCCTGCGATATCTTCATCTCGGAAGCGACGTTCGCGCTTCCGGTCTTCTGTCATCCCGAGACGCCGAACGAAGTCGGCAAGCTGCTCGCCTCGATCCGCGCCTTCCCGGACCGCGCCCATCTCGTCGGCGCTTACTCATTTGGAAAAGCCCAGCGGGTGATCTGCGAACTCCGCAACGCCGGCTATAACGAGCCCATCTACATCCACGGCGCGATGAAGGCGCTGTGCGACATGTACGAACGCCTCGGGGTCGACCTCGGTCCACTCGAACCGGCCACGCTCGAGAAAGGCCAGCGCGGCGAGAGCCAGAAGTTTGCGGGCAGGATCATCCTCTGTCCGCCCTCCGCCGCCAACACGCCCTGGGCCCAGCGCTTCCCCGACCCCGTCATCGCCTTCGCCTCAGGCTGGATGAGCATCCGCCAGCGCGCCAAGGCCGGCGGCATCGAACTGCCGCTGGTGATCTCTGATCACGCCGACTGGAACGAGCTCACGCAAACCGTGCGCGACGTGAACCCGCGTGAACTCTGGGTCACGCACGGCCGCGACGACGCCCTCGCCCGTTGGGCCGAACTCGAAGGCCGCAAGGCCCGCCCGCTGCATCTTGTCGGTTATGAGGACGAGGCCGGCGAGTAGCTACGCCCGGTGCAGCCACGCATCGAGGAAGGTCGCCAGCGCCACCAGCACGCCCGCGACGGCGATGCGCGCACCTGCATCCATCCACGCCACCGACCATGCCGCCGCCATCGTCACCGGCCCTTCGCTGCCGGCGACCAGCCAGCGCATGAACTGTGGCACGATCAGCATCATCACGCCGCCCAGCACCATCAGCATGAAGGTCGCCCACGCCATCCCTTTCCGGAAACGCCAGGTCGTCGCCTTGGGAATGAACATGAAGGCGCCGCCGAGCGCCGCCGCGGCAACCGCGTAGATTGCCAGGGCCTGGACAAACGCCGTGTCGTATCCGCCCGCGACAAAGAGATAGTCGAAGCCCGACGCCCGTGGCCCCGCCTCGAACGGAACGGTCAGCCCCGCCGCGACGATCACCGTCGTAACAGCGCACCACGCCACCGGCATGATCCATCCGGCGGGTTCAGTTCGCTTCAGGCTGTCGTTTCCGGAAAGCATGGTGTTGATCTAGCACTCCACCGCAAACTTCCATCTCCGCTCTTTTCCCGTCCAGCGGTGCGGGGCATTACTCACAGGGATATGCCTTATCGCACCCTGAACGCCGACAAGATCGAGCAGACACTCGAGAAGCTGCACAAGCGAATCGAGGAGCGTTTTCCCGGCCGTGGCCTAGGAAAACTATGCGCCGAGCTCCTGACCATCGCCCGCGAAGACCGCGAGCGCCTGAGCTGGATGGCGCGCCCCAACTTCTGGCTTCGCGCTGGCGTGGGACTCATCCTCGTGCTCGGCGTCGCCGGCGTGATCTGGATCGTCTCTTCGGTAGGGTCGCTCCGCGTCAGCAATGAAACCTTCGACGCCATCCAGGGCGTCGAGGCGATCCTCAATATCGTCGCCCTCGCCGGCGCCGCGATCTGGTTCCTGCTGAATCTCGAATCCAATATGCGGCGCGAGCAGGTGCTGGCGGATCTGCACGAGCTGCGGTCCATCGCCCATGTCGTGGACATGCACCAGCTCACCAAGGACCCCACGACGATGATGTCGGCCTATACCGAGACCGCATCGTCGGAGCGCGACACGATGAACGAGTTCCAGCTCGTGCGCTATCTCGACTATTGCAGCGAGATGCTGGCGCTTACGGGGAAGCTTGCAGCGCTCTACATGCAGGACACGCGTGATCCGGTGATCATCGAGACGGTGACAGAGATCGAGGACCTGACAACCAACCTGAGCCGGAAGATCTGGCAGAAGATCGTGATCGTCCGCCAGTCGCCGCCGGCCGCCGCCCGCGCCTGACGGCTATTGTCCAGGCAACTGGTAGCCCACCGTCGCGCCCGGACCCGGCGGCAGGTCCAGCATCACCCAGCCGATCGTCAGCGCGAGGCCGGAAACCAGTATCCACACCGAGTAGGGCAGCATCGTCGCAGCAAGGCTGCCCAGTCCGAATGACGGGACCCAGCGCTGGGCGAAGGTTAGGATCAGCGGGAAGTAGACCATGAGCGGCGTGATGATGTTGGTCGAGCCATCGCCGACGCGATAGGCCGCCGTCGTCATCTCCGGGCTGATGCCGAGCAGCATCAGCATCG
>DATBNA010000103.1:0-3492 GCA_036554545.1 Hyphomonadaceae bacterium | reverse complement strand
CCAAAGCGCTTGAGGCCAGGCGCCTTTGCCAACTCTCTTGAATGGACGTCCCTGTACCAGGCATCCCACCTTTCGGCGCTGACGCCGGCTGGCAGCTTGTAGAAGACGATCCAGCGGAAATAGGGCGCCTCCTTCGGCGGGGTGTCCAGCGACAGATAGAGATCGTTTGCATTGACCGGCACGGTTGCGGTCTCGGCCTCATAGAGCGTGTTCGTTCCCCAGCCGCCTGGAGGAGGCGTGAAGGACTGCAGGGAGCCGTAAATGTTGTTGGGGCGTGTCGCCTGGAAATCCTCGATCGAGTTGAACTGGATCTCCGTCATCCGGCCGTACCAGATCGGGTCGCGCGCCGTCGCCTCGGCCGGCGGAAGATAAGAGCGGAATGACACATAGTTGCGCTGCCAGGCCTTGAAGGCCCGCCGGACCTGAGGCGCGTGATAGGTCATGTACCAGCGATCGAGGGCAAGCTGGTCCATGCCAGGTTTCAGCCTGATCGGAATGTAGTGCTTGATCGCAACGTCTCCGGGCGCGGCGACGGCGCCTGGCGCTGCCGCAACGGCGGCGCCCAGAAGTGCGAGACTCAGCGCGCCGCGCCGCGAAATATCGTCCGGCAGAAGGCGTGGAGCAGGCGTGGTCATCAGTTTCCTCCCTGTCAGGGCAGCGCGAGAGCTACAAGCCGGTGAGGCGTGTTGCGGAAGCCCATGCCGCAGACGATGAACTGTTTGCCGTTCGCCAGGTAGGTCATGGGCGGGCCGTGCGTGTTGTCGGGAAGCGGAATCTCGGCAATCACGTCGCCATTTTGTTTGTCATAGGCGCGCAGGACCTTCCTGGCGAAACGCGGATCGTGGGGACCCTCGCCCATGAACAGCAGCGTCTTCGTGAGCAGCGGACCGGTGCGCGCGGTCGTGCCGATCCAGCCAAGATCGAACGGCTTGAAACGCGGGTCGTCCGTCGCGCCGGGTCCGTTGGGGCGCATCCACACGTGCGATCCGGTGTTGAGGTCGATTGCGGTGATGCGGCCATAGGGAGGCTTCACCAGCGGAAGTCCACGGGGGCCCGACACAACACCGGCGCGTCCGGCGATCTCCTCATCGCCGCCGCCTTCGCCGACCCGCCGCCCGGTCTGGTCCAGCGCCATCTGCACCACCGTCGTAATCGAGGGCGCATAAAGGATGCCGGTTTCAGGATCAGCGGCGGCGCCCCACCAGTTGGCCCCGCCAACCCAGCTCGGCACCACGGTTGTCGGCCTTTCTCCAAGCGGCGTGAACAGCGGCCCGGCGTTCAGTTCAGCAAACAGCGCCTGCGCTTCCGCCTTGATCTCCGGGGTAAAATCCACGAGATCGGCCTCGCTCAATCCCTGCCGTTCGAAAGGCGGAGGTCGGGTGGGGAAGGGCTGGGTTGGCGCTGTCCTTTCGGCGCGGATCGCGGACTGAGGCGCAGCCCGCTCCTCGATCGGCCAGACCGGTTCGCCCGTTGCGCGGTCGAACACGAAGCAGAAACCATGCTTGGTAAGTTGTGCGACCGCCTTGATGCGTCGCCTGCCGACGGTGATGTCGACAAGGTTCGGCGCGCAGGGCAGGTCATAATCCCAGATGTCGTGATGCACGATCTGGTAGTGCCAGCGCCGAACGCCCGTTTCCGCATCCAGCGCCACCAGCGAGTTGGCGTACAGGTTGTCGCCCGGTCGATCGCCGCCGAAGAAATTGTTGGTCGCGCAGCTGGTCGGCAGATAGACGAGGCCGAGATCCTCATCGGCGCTCATCATCGTCCAGACATTGCCGTTGCCGGATCGCTCGGCGCTGCCCGGCGCCCAGGTCTCATATCCTGGCTCTCCCTTTTTCGGGATGATGTGGAAGGTCCATTTGAGCGCGCCGGTTCGCACATCAAAGCCGCGAACGTCGCCGGGCGGCATGACCTCCTGGACGCTGCGGTCATGGATGTACTGACCGACAACCAGCGTGTCACGGCAGATGACAGGAGGAGAGGTCGAACCAAACACATCGGTCGGGTTGCGGATAACCGGGCGTTGCAGTCCCGTCGTCCCAAGATCCACCTCGCCATGCGAGCCGAATGCTGCAATCGGCCTGCCGGTCGCGGCGTTGAGCGCAATCAGCCGGTTGTCGCCGGTCGCGATGAAGATGCGGGCATCCTCGCCATCGCGCCACCATGCAACGCCCCGGTGCTGGAAGCCCTTGCTGGTGGGCCGTCCGCGTCGCCAGGTCCCGGGGTCGAAGAGCCATACGGTGCGGCCGCTTGCCGGCTCTATCGCCGCGACCTGCGACATCGCCGTCGATGTAAAGAGCAATCCGTCCGCCATGATTGGCGTCGCCTGGAACTCTCCCGGCGCAAGGCCAAGTTCCGGGTTTGCGCGGATGATGTCCGCATCCGGAGAGCGCCACTCCCAGGCTATCCTGAGCGAGGCGACATTGTTGCGATCGATCTGGTCGAGCGCTGAATATTTGCTGGACGCGATGTCGGAGGCGTAGGCGCGCCATTCGTGAGCCGGCGCCGGTTCAGCAGAAGCGTGGTTCAAACGCTGCGGACTGACGCAGGCGGCTATGGCGGCGCTGCTCGCGCCTCCCAGCAGAAACGATCGTCGACTCCAGCGCATCGCGCGGCTCCCGGCCTAGTTGCAGTATGCGTCCAGCACCGTCCTGATGAAAGTGAAGTCGGACCAGGTGTCGTTGCGTCGCTCCTGCAGCGTGGCCTGCAGATTGAAAATTGCCTGTCGCACGACGGTGAGCCTGCATGACGGGATGACGTAGAGCCGCTGGTTCCCGGCGCCGCCCGCGATGACCATGTCCGGCGGGAGCTCGGCGCTGTGACGGACGAGATCGATGGTCGCCGTTACCACATCCGGGCTTTCTGTCGCCTTCGGCAGCCACCAGGAAACGCCATACGCAGGATTGGCCTTCGAGCCGATGAAGAGCTCGCGGAATGCCGACGGATCGACCAGTCGTTCGCCGGAGGGCGCGATGCCTCCCTTGCGGATGAACTCGCCGAATTTCGCCCATTCGCGTGCGGTAAATGACGCGCCCTGGGCCATGATCGCATCGCCTTCCGGCGTGCGTCGCCAGTCCGTCCACGTCATTCCGATCGGATCGAGTATCCGCGTCTTCACGAAGGCGCGCGAGTCAGGGTCAAGACCGCGCGCCTTGAGCTTGCGCTGGATCAGCTCGCCGAAGACCTGGAAGGATTGCGGTCCGTACTGGAATTTTTCGCCAGGCGCCGCCGTGAACGGCGTGGCGATCGCCGTCCTGTAGCCGGGGGCGCGTCCGCCCGGCTGTCCCTGATTGCCGATTCCGCTGGTGAGCGAGAGCAGCTGGCGTACCGTGACCTGCGACTTCACCGGATCGGACGTCCATTCGGTGATCGTATCGGCGACCTTTTCATCAAGCGTCAGCAGGCCGTCCCTGACGGCGATGGCGGCCATGACCCCGGTGAAGCTCTTCGTGCCTGACCAGATCTCATGTCCCTTGTCCGGGCCGCCGCCGT
>DATBNA010000098.1:0-9987 GCA_036554545.1 Hyphomonadaceae bacterium | reverse complement strand
AGCTGCTTCCTGCCGGATCATGCCTGCACGAAGCATGAGCTTGTGCGATACGATCTGCGCGTCGGCGGGGGCCTCCTTGAGGGCGGGCAAGAAATATCGGGACAGGCGCATGAATGGGGACCGTCAAGGCAGCAGTCTGGTGCAGGCTGGATAGCTGCGTCGCTGCTGTGGCGCAATGTGGGCGGACGCCGCGAAACCGCTCATCCTCGCGGAATCATGAACTCAAGCCACCCGAAATAGAGCGTCAGCCACACCAGAAAAGTTATGCCGGCCGCGCCTATGGTCGGGATCAGAAGCTTGGGCAGCCAGGTGATCTTTTCCGGCGCTGCGCGCTCTGTTCCGGGAAGTACGGAATCAGCCTCGTGCTGGCTGCGGGTTCCCGCCGACAGGATCGGAAGGAAGATCAGCCACCACGAGCCGGCAAAGACAACGATCGCCTCGAACACGCCCATGGCGCGAACCTAGTGATGGCCTTTTGGTTCTTCCATGAGTTCGATCAGCACACCGTCCGAATCCTTGGGATGGATGAAGATCACCAGCGTCCCGTGTGCGCCGATCCGCGGCTCGCCCAGAACCTTGGCGCCCTTCTTCTCCATCTCGGCCTTGGCCTCGTGAATATTCTTCACCTCGAAGCAGATATGGTGCTGGCCGCCCTTCGGGTTCTTTTCGAGGAAGCCGACGATGGGCGACTTCTCTCCCAGAGGCTCGATGATCTCCAGCTGGGTGTTGGGCATGTTGACGAAGCCGACGCGCACGCCCTGCGCCGGCATGTCGAAAGGCTGAACGAAGTCCGTCGCGCCGTAGAGATTACGATAGGTCTCGTAGGCCTTCTCGATCGAAGGAACGGCTATGCCGATATGGTTGACGCGGCCAATCATGGGTGCAGCTCCAGTTCAGATTCCCGAATTCAGATACGGTGTATGGTGATGTCGACCAGCGGGCGCTTGCCGAACTCGACTTCGGCGGCGCGACGCACGGCTTTCGAAAGAATGCGCTCGATCTTGTCGTCGTCGGATAGGTCGTTCTTGCTCATGCCGTCGAGGGCCGCGTCCGCGGCCTCGTCGATCGGCTCCATGGACTCGTCGGCCGGCCGGCCATCGGTTTCCGAGAAGCCGCGAGCAACGATGATCGGTCCGTCCTCCACCCTGCCCTTGGCGATCACAAGACTGACCGAGAGATGGCCATTCCAGGCCATCTTCTTGCGTTCCCAGAGTCCGCCGGCCTTGTCCGAGGTCAGCACTTCGCCATCGACATGGAGACGGCCCGCAGGAACCTGATCAACCACTTCAACGGGTCCAGGCGCCAGACGAACGAGATCGCCGTTGTCCGGCGTGACTGCCTCCGGCACCTGCAGCGACAGCGCAAAGCGCGCATGTTCCTTGATGTGGCGCCGTTCACCATGCACCGGAATGGCAATGCGCGGTTTGGCCCACGCATACATGCGCCGAAGCTCGTCTCGACACGGGTGGCCTGACACATGAATGTCAAACTGCCTGGAGGTGACGAGACGGATGTTGCGTTCGGCCAGCTGGTTCTGGATCTCGCCGATAGCGCGCTCGTTCCCGGGAATGACGCGTGAAGAGAAGATCACTGTGTCGCCCTGGCCCAGCTTCACAGTGGGATGATCCCCGCGTGCAATACGGGCGAGCGCCGCATTGGGCTCGCCCTGGGAGCCGGTACAAAGATAGAGAACGTGCTCATGGGGTAGGTCAGCCGCGTTCTCGGGCTCGATGAAGTTGAACTCCTTGAGCAGGCCGACCGATTGCGCCGCGCCGACAATGCGGATCATTGACCGGCCAACAAGACACACGGACCTGTCGTTCGCCCTCGCCGCTTCACACGCCGATTGAACGCGCGCGACGTTGGACGCAAACGACGTGATCGCCACGCGGCCTTCCTGTTCGGCAACCGCGGCCTTCAGGGCCTCGCGCGCCATTCCTTCAGAGCCGGCCTCGCCCTCCTCGAACACATTGGTCGAGTCACAGACCATGGCGAGGATGCCTTCATGGCCCAGCTGCTCGATCTTCGCCTGGTCAAAGTCCCCGCCGATGATCGGGTCCGGATCGATCTTCCAGTCGCCCGTGTGAAGTATCGTCCCAAGCGGCGTACGGATCGCCAGCCCGTTCGGTTCCGGGATGGAGTGCGTCAGCGTCACCAGTTCGACCTCGAACGGTCCGAACTGCCGTGTTTCGCCGAGTTGCATGACGCGCAACTCAGCCTCGCCATCGAGGCCGCGTTCACGCAGTTTCTCGGCTACGAGATAGGCGGTAAACGGCGTCGCATAGATTGGAGCGCGCAGCTTTGGCCACAGCCAGCCAATGGCGCCGATATGATCCTCGTGAGCGTGAGTGAGGATGATGGCTTCGATCTGGTCGGTGAAGCTTTCGAGATAGACCGGGTCCGGCATGATGAGGTCGACGCCGGGGGTCGAGTCATCACCAAATGTCACGCCCACATCCACGATGATCCAGCGCCGGTCCTCCGGCGGGCCGTAGGCGTAGGCGTTGAGGTTCATCCCGATTTCGCGGCAGCCGCCAAGGGGAGCAAAGAGGAGTTCGGCGCCCTTCATTTCAGCTCTTTGGCCGCGTTCGTGATGTTTCGCTCATAGATGATGCGTAGTCCCTTGATCGTGATGTCGCTGTCGAAGTGATCGATCTTTGTCGCAGCGCCTTCGAACAGTGAGGCCACGCCGCCTGTCGCGATGACGGTCATGGGCTTGCCGTACTCTTCCTTGATCCGCACGACGAGCCCGTCAATCAGGTCGATATACCCCCAGAAGACGCCCGCCTGCATGGCTTCGACCGTATCCTTGCCGATGACGTGCGGCGGCTTCTGGATCGCAACGCGCGGCAGCTTCGCCGCTGCTTCATGCAACGCCTTCATCGAGAGGTTGATCCCGGGCGAGATGATGCCGCCCTCGAACGATCCGTCTGCGCCGACGATATCGAAGGTCGTCGCCGTGCCGCTGTCGATCACGATGAGGGGGCCTGGATAGGCGGCATGCGCGCCGACGGCGTTGACCAGCCTGTCGGCGCCCACTTCGCTGGGCTTGGGTATCAGCACCTTCACGCCGAGATCGACATTCTCGCCGATGACAAATGGCTCCACCTTGAGATAGCGCCGCGCGAAATTGCGCTGGTTGAACAGCGATTGCGGCACGACGGTTGAGATAATGCAGTCGTCGATCTGGGAAAGCGCGAGCCCGTTCATCTCCATCAGCGTGCCGAGCCAGACAGCATAGTCGTCTGCCGTCTTGGTCATGTCGGTGGCGCTGCGCCACTGTGCGCGCCACTCCTTTCCGTCGTGAACGGCGAAGAGCGTGTTGGTGTTGCCTGTGTCGATGGCAAGCAGCATGGGGAGGGTCCTTCTCTCTCCTGCCTAACCCAATATCGAGATTTCGCCCGCCCGAACATGGGCAAGGGCTCCGCTGGCGGTCTGGATGACCAGGGCCCCATCATCGTCGAGGTCTTTCATGACGCCTTCGATGCGATCTGCGCCCTGCGGGACGCTCACCTGTTCACCAAGATAGGCAGCTTTTGCCAGCCAGTCCGCGCGGGTGGGCTGAAAGCCCTCGGCAATCAGACGGGAAAGCCGCGCGCGGAAGGCTATGTCGAGGGCGCCCAGAAAGCGGTCTGCGGTGATGCCCGCGCCGCCGGGCAGATTGGCGACACAGGCCGTCGCCCGGCCAGGCACTAGCGGGGCCGTTTTCACGTTCACGCCGAAGCCCGCGGCCATCCAGAGCATGCCGCCCGCCGAGCCGGTCTCGATCAGGATGCCAGATAGCTTGGCGCCATCTGCCAGCACATCGTTGGGCCATTTGAGCCTCAACGCCGCCGTCTCGGCCCCGACAATTCTCGCAGCGTCGATCACGGCCAGCCCGGCTGCAAAGCTCGCCAGCGACGCCTGTGCTGGATTGCCTGGATAGGAAAGCAGCGCTGTCGCGAAGAGATTGCCTTCCGGCGAGTCCCATTGCCGGCCGAGGCGCCCTCGCCCCGCGCTCTGGCTGCGCGCCACGAGCCATGCCGGACCGAAATCGCCCGCGATCGCTCGCCGACGCGCTTCCTCATTCGTGGAGTCGACTTCGTCGAACCGGACGACCGGCCAGGCCTTTGCAAAGCCGGCGGCGCTCATCGCCTAGCCTGCGGACGCCAGCGATGCGGTCTGGATCAGCATCTGGATCGCAATCGTCAGCACCGGGAAGGCCAGGATCGACGAAGCGAATACCGTCGCCGCGACGCTTACATCCGTGCGGTCGAGCTGTTCTCCCGGCGGCTTCATCATCATCGCCCAGACAAGGCGCAGATAATATCCCAGCGAGATCACGCTGGACAGCAGGCCGATCAGGACGAGCCAGAGCAAGTCCGCCTGAAGACCGGCCGTCAGCACCTGGTATTTGCCGAAGAAGCCGGCCGCCGGTGGAATCCCGGCCACAGAGAAGATCAGGATGGTGAGTCCCAGCGCCATCGCCGGCTTGTTCTTGAACAGGCCGTTGAGGTCCGACACCTGGTCGACGGCCACGCCGCCCCGGCGCAGCGCCAGCACGCCACCGAACAGTCCCAGCGTCGCGATGACATAGAGCGTCATGTAGACGAGAATGGAGGACGCGCCGATCTCGACGCCTGCCGCGATGCCGATCAGGGCGAAGCCGACGTTCGAGATCGAAGAATAGGCCAGGATGCGCTTGATGCTGTTCTGCGCCAGCGCGCCGAACGCGCCAATCAGCATCGACATGGCCGCGATGATAGCGATCACCGTGCGCCAGCTCTGTTCGTGCGGGCCGAAGGTCGTGAACATGACATGAGCCAGCAGGACCACGGCTGCGATCTTGGGCGCTGTCGAGAAGAAGGCAACGACAGGCGCAGGCGCGCCCTCGTAGACGTCCGGCGTCCAGATGTGGAAGGGCGCGGCGGACGCCTTGAAGGCCAGGCCACAGATGATGAGGACGAGGCCGAACGTCAGGCCGACTGAAGAGCTGGCGGCTGCGACCGCTTCATAACCGGTGCCGCCGGCGAAGCCGTAGATGAGCGACGTGCCGTAGAGCAGCAGCCCGGACGCCAGCGCGCCGAGGACAAAGTACTTGAGGCCGGCTTCGGCGGATTTCAGGCTGTCGCGCTGGAAGGCGGCGAGCACGTAAGACGACAGGCTCAGCGTCTCGATGCCGACATAGAGCGTCATCAGGTCGTTCGCCGACAGCATCACGCCGGCGCCGACTGACGCGAAGACTGTCAGCAGCGAGTATTCGTAGCGCTCCATCGCCGACTTGCTGATGAAGCCGCCCGACATGAAGAGCGCGAACGCAGCCAGCGCGTAGGTTGCGCCCTTGGCAAAAAGGACGAACGGCGTGACGCGATAGAGGCCGTTGAAGGCGACAGCGTCGCCTGCCGGAAACTGGATGAAGGACAGCACGGCAGCCGCGCCCAGCGCGACGACCGACAGCAGGCGGATGAAGCCCGACGACTTGTCTCCGCCGGCCGCGCCCAGCAGGAGCGCCACGAGGCCGAACCCCACGAGCAGTGCGTCGGGAAGAGCTACCTGAAGATCGGAAAGGATGTTCATGGCGCACCGATGCCGATCATCTGGAGAATTTCAGCTGTCGACTGCCGGGTCAGGTCAAAGGCGAGCGACGGATAGACGCCCAGCACCAGCGTACCCACCGTCAGCAGGCCGAGGATGAAGAACTCGGCGAAGGTGACGTCCTTGATGTCGAACAGCTTCTCGTTGGTCATCTCTCCGAACGCCACGCGCCGGTAGACCGTCAGCTGATAGACGGCCGACAGGATGACGCCGAGAGCCGCGCCTGCCGCCGCCCAGGTCGAAGCCTGGAAGCCGCCGACCATGGTCAGGATCTCGCCGACGAACCCGCTGGTCCCCGGCAGGCCGACATTGGCCATCGAGAAAAGCATCAGCAGCGCTGCATAGACCGGCATCCGGTGCACGAGGCCGCCGTAAAAAGCGATCTCGCGGGTGTGCATGCGGTCATAGATCACGCCGACGCAGAAGAAGAGCGCACCGGAGATGACGCCGTGGCTCAGCATCTGGAAGATGGCGCCCTGGATGCCGACCTCGGTGAACGAGAAGATGCCGAGCGTGACGAAACCCATGTGGGCGACGGACGAATACGCCACCAGCTTTTTGATGTCGGTCTGCCGGAAGGCGACCAGCGAGGCGTAGACGATCGCGATGACGCTGAGGATGAACATCAGCGGCTGGAACAGCAGCGAGGCGTCCGGGAACATCGGCAGCGAGAAACGCAGGAAGCCGTAGCCGCCCATTTTCAGCAGCACAGCCGCCAGCACGACCGAGCCCGCTGTGGGCGCTTCGACGTGTGCGTCCGGCAACCAGGTGTGGACCGGCCACATCGGAAGCTTGACCGAGAAGGATGCGAAGAAGGCCAGCCACAGCCAGGTCTGGACATCCGCCGGGAACGGATACTGCTGCAGCGCCACGATGTCTGTCGTGTTGGCCGTGATCGCCATGTAGATCAGAGCAGCGAGCAGGAGCAGCGAGCCAAGCAAGGTGTAGAGGAAGAACTTGAAGGCTGCGTAGAGCCGGTTCTTCCCGCCCCACACGCCGATGATCAGGAACATCGGGATCAGGCCGCCTTCGAAGAAGACGTAGAACAGCATCAGGTCGAGTGCGCAGAACACGCCGATCATCAACGTTTCGAGGACCAGGAACGCGATCATGTAGTCGGCGACGCGGTTCTCGATCGACTTCATCGACTGCAGGATGCAGAGGGGCGTCAGCGCGGTCGTCAGCACAATCAGGGCGATCGCCATGCCGTCAACGCCCATCTTGTAGGCCGACGAGCCGAACCACGGGATGCTCTCGAGAAGCTGGAAGCCCGGCTTCGACATGTCGAACTGCGCCAGCGCGACCAGGGAAGCGACAAGCGTCGCGATAGAGACCATTAGCGCCACGCCCTTTGCAGCGCCGGCGGCGAAGTTCGGTCCCGTGACGATCCGGAACGCCAGGATAAGCAGCGCTCCCGCCAGCGGCAGGAAGGTCGTCAGCGAAAGGATAGGCAGGCCTTCCATCTAGCGCCCCTGCCCCAGAAGTACGAATGCCGAGAAGACCACGGCCGCCAGAAGCACGATCAGGGCGTAGTGGAAGAGATAGCCGGTGTGCAGTTTCGAGATGCCGCCCGCGCTCGCCTTGGTGACGCTGGTGACGCCATCCGGGCCGAGGCCGTCGATGAGGCGCTTGTCGCCGACCTTCCAGAACAGGTCGCCAAGCAGGGCCGCGCCGCGAACGAAGACGAAGTGATAGATCTCGTCGAAATACCACTTGTGCGACAGGAACGAGTGCATCGGGCCGCCATGGGCCGCCATTCGGCGGGGCACAGACGGCGCCAGCAGGTAGAAGATCACGGCAAACAGGAGGCCGCTGATCCACGCGCCAGCCGGGGCCAGCAGAACCCAGGTCGGAACCTCGTGCCGATCATGCAGAACATGGTTTTCTGCGCCGGTGAAGATCGCGCTGCCCCAGAACTCGGCCTGATGATGGTCGACCATCGCGTCGTAGAAGACCGCGCCTGCCGCAATGGCGCCGATCGAGAGAACCAGCAGCGGAACGGCCATGACCCATGGCGGATCATGTGCGTGATCGTAGGTGTGGTGGTCAGCCCGCGTCTTACCCTCGAAGGTCATGAACATCAGGCGCCATGAGTAGAAGGACGTCAGGAAGGCAGCGCCGATCGAGAGCCAGAAGGCGAGTTGCGCGTAAGTGTCGTGCGAGGCGTAGGCGCTCTCGATGATCGCATCCTTCGAGTAGAAGCCGGCAAAGCCGTAGTGCAGGCCTTCGACCGCCGGGATGCCGACGCCGGTCAGCGCCAGCGTCCCGATGAACATCATTGCCCAGGTGAGGGGCATCTTCTTTCTGAGGCCGCCCATGTTCCGCATGTCCTGCTCGTGGTGCATGCCTTGGATGACCGCGCCGGCCGAGAGGAAGAGCAGCGCCTTGAAAAAGGCGTGGGTGAAGAGATGGAACATCGCCGCCTGGTAGGCGCCGAGACCAGCCGCGAAGAACATGTAACCGAGCTGCGAACAGGTCGAATACGCGACGACGCGCTTGATGTCGTTCTGCGCGAGGCCGACGGTGGCCGCGAAGAAGGCGGTAGTCGCGCCGATCACCGTAATGACGTTCGCCGCGACGACGGTGTGCTCGTAGAGATAAGAGCAGCGGCAGACCAGGAACACGCCGGCCGTCACCATGGTGGCCGCGTGGATCAGCGCGGAGACCGGCGTCGGGCCTTCCATCGCGTCCGGCAGCCAAGTGTGCAGGAAGAACTGGGCCGACTTGCCCATGGCGCCGATGAACAGCAGCACGCCAATCACCTCGAGCGCCCAGACATGCTGGCCGAGGAAATCGAGCGTCACCTGCTGGATCGGAGTGGCAGCCGCAGCGCCGATCGGCTGGACCGGAGCATTGGCGGCGATGGTGTTGAATACCGTGTCGAAGCCAATGCTCGAGTATTGCTCCACGCCAATCTGGGCGAGATAGGCGGCGACCGGCTTGCCGTCCGCGCCGAGAAAGTCGGCCGGAACCTGCATCACGAACACCAGCGCCATGATGCCGAGCGCGAAGCCGAAGTCACCGACGCGGTTGACCACGAACGCCTTGATGGCGGCGTCGTTGGCCGAGGGTTTCTTGTACCAGAACCCGATCAGCAGATAGGACGCGACGCCGACGCCTTCCCAGCCGAAGAACAGCTGGATGAAATTGTTCGACGTCACCAGCATCAGCATCGCGAAGGTGAACAGCGAGAGGTAGGCGAAGAACCGCGCGCGGTGCGGATCCTCTTCCATGTAGCCGACGGAGTAGATGTGGACGAGCGACGACACGCCCGTGACCACGAACATCATCACCACGGACAGCGTATCAATCCGGATTGCCCAATCGGCCACAAAAGTACCGACGTCGAACCAGCGCAGGATCTGGATGACGTGAGAATGGGTCGGGCCTTCGTGGTGGCCGAAGACCTGGTTGAAGAAGAGATAACCGGCAAGGCCAGCGCCAACGACCAGCGGCACGGTGGTTATCGCCATCGCGCCCTTGTTGCCAAGGAAGCGCTGGCCAAGGCCCGCGATCGCCGCGGCGATGCCGGGCGACAGCACGATGTAGAGTGCGGCCAGATCCTGGAAGCTCACCCCGTATCCCTTCCGTCTAGCCGCGCAACACGTTGACGTTTTCGACTTCGATCTGGCCGCGGTTGCGGAAGTAGACGACCAGAATGGCGAGCCCGACGGCCGCCTCTGCGGCCGCGACGGTCAGCACCAGCATGGCGAAGACCTGGCCCACGATCGTGCCTGTGAACACCGAGAACGCGACGAGGTTGATGTTCACCGACAGCAGGATGAGTTCGATCGCCATCAGGATGACGATGATGTTCTTGCGGTTCACGAAGATGCCGAAGACGCCGATCACGAACAGGGCGGCGGAAACCCCGAGATAGTGTTCGACCGAAAGTTCCATGGTCAGATTCCCTGTCCCGGGCGGATGTCCTTGAGCTCGACCGCGTCCTTGCGCTTGCGGCCCGTCTGCTTCGCGATGTCCTGCCGCTTCACGCTGGCGCGCGTACGAAGCGTCAGCACAATGGCTCCCATCATGGCGACCAGCAGCACGATGCCCGACATCTGGAAGAGCAGCAGATAGTCCGTGTAGAGCACCTTCGACAGCGCCGCCGCGTTCGTCGTGGCTTCCGGTGATGGATTGAAATTGCTGCTGTCGAGACCCGACGCCGCCGCGATCACCACGCCGATCTCGCCCAGCAGCACCAGTCCGATGATCGCTCCGATGATCAGATAGTCGGTGAACCCTCGCTTCAGCTCCGAGAAGTCGATGTCGAG
Source organism: Hyphomonadaceae bacterium (assembly GCA_036554545.1). Taxonomy (GTDB): domain Bacteria; phylum Pseudomonadota; class Alphaproteobacteria; order Caulobacterales; family Hyphomonadaceae; genus UBA7672. The sequence goes on along the minus strand of DATBNA010000098.1, from coordinate 139 downwards.
CATCATGACGACGAAGAGGAAGAGGACTGCGACCGCGCCGACATAGACGACGACAAGCAACATCGCGAGGAACTCCGCCCCGATCAGCACAAGCAGACCCGCCGACGTGAAAAACGCGCAGATCAGCCACAACACGGAG
>DATBNA010000069.1:0-9111 GCA_036554545.1 Hyphomonadaceae bacterium | reverse complement strand
CTGGTAGAGTTTCTTGTCGGGACCGGTGGTGAAGGAGGCGCCGATGAAGTCGGGAAGGTCGAGCGTGGGCGAGGTGACGTCCTTGCCCTCGCCAGCCATCCAGTCAGTAAGGTTACGCACCTGCTGATAGCGCCAGTGCGTGCCGATGAGATCGCTATCGTTCACGTAGGCGTCGTAGATGTTCTCGCCCGACTGCATCTGTGTCTGCAGCTTCTCGACGACATCGCCCTCGCCGATCAGGTCGTGCGAAACCTTGATGCCGGTGATGGCGGTGAAGGCGGGCGCGAGCACCTTCGATTCATACTCGTGCGTGGCGATGGTCTCGGAGACGACCTTGATCTCCATCCCCTGATAGGGCGCTGCAGCCGTCGCGAACCAGTTGAGTTCGGCCTCCTGCGCCGCGCGGTCGAGCACGGAAAGACCGTTGATTTCCGTATCGAGGAATTTAGCGATCTCGGCGCCCGCGTTCGGGTTAGGCGCCCGGTTCGGGTCAACCTGCCCGGTCCCGGCCTGTTGCTGCTGCGGTCCGCAGGCCGTTGCGCCAAGCGCAATTGCCGACACGAACGCCAGCATAACGGCGCGAGTGCGCCTTGAAGCACGCATTGAAGTCCTCCCTTGGGGCGGCCTCATCTGGCCGTCTCAGAATCCGTTGTTCTCAAGCAAACCGGAAAACAAGGGCGGCGTAAACTAGCGATGCCAGGGTCGCTATCCACAAGGGGAGGCTGTCGGGCGCAAGGCCGACAAAAGCGAGGTGGATGAAGGCCGCGCCGAGCAGCGACAGGAAAAGGCGGTCCCCCCTCTGGGTGGCGATCCCCAGAACGCCGACGCGGGGTTCGTTACGCGGCACAAGCTTCGCCACGACACCCAGGCCCGCAAGCAGCAGTGCGATGGTTCCGAAGAACAGAGCGGTCGGCAGCGTCCAGGCCATCCAGGAGAGATTCATTTTGGCTTCTCCTGTGAGCCGGCGCCTCCGCGCATCTTGCGCATGCCGGAGACCTGGATAAGGGCGCCGAGGCCCATAACGATCACGGCGATGGCGGCGGCGATCATCGCGCCGCTGCGCATGCCGAGCGCCACCAGCACAACAGCCGTCAGTCCGCCGAGCACGCAGGCGCCCATGACCAGCATCACGCCGGTCATCACCTGCTGACGCGCGTTCGAACTATCAGGCTGCTGTGGAGGCGTTGTCGTCACATCCAGCTCGTCACTTCCAGCCTGTCAGAGAGGACGATTCTCGTGCGCCGACTTGATCTGGAGGAAGCCGTAGACGAACAGGCCGCCGCCCACGAGTACGGCGAGCCAGGCAAGGCCGCCGAGCGGACCACCGAGGAAGCCGAGGACCCATGTGATCTTGAGGACGGTCGCCAGAACAATTCCGAGGATGCCGAAACCGGCGAGGACGGCGCCGGCAAGCGTCAGCTTCTGACCCAGACGGCGCTTCTCCGCATTGGCTGCTTCAGGGGAGGTATAAGCGTTTGCCATGTTTTTCTCTTTTTCTGGTTTCACTCGTATCTGCGTCCCGCCCCTTATGCTGTCGGGTCGGTAACAGAAACAGGATAGCAGATTTGGGCGCGGGTCATACCCCATGCCGCTCTCCGGCTGCATTGCGCTGCAATATCTCCCTTACTCGCCCAGGTAGGCGCGGGCGACCTTCTTGGGGACGATGGTTGTCCATGCATCGATGACGAGGCTGGCGACCTCCGCGCGCGTCAGTTCCTCGATCGCCACGTAGCTCCAGACCATCGCCCCGGCGCGGAAGGGCTGGAAGACGTCGGGGCGCGCTTCGAAGAGAAGCTCCTGCCGCGGCTTGGGCAGCTTGAAGATCCAGCGCTTGTCCTTCGCCCAGTAGAGCACGAACGTCTTCTTCCCGACGTTGAACCAGGCGCCGCCATGCGAATCCAGCTCGACGGCGCCTGGCAGGGCCAGCGCAACGCGGCGGATGTCGGCCAGCGTAGCCACTTCACACCCTCCCGAGCGCAAAGCCCTTTGCGATGTAGTTGCGCACGAACCAGATGACGATCGCGCCGGGGATCAGGGTGAGGACCCCTGCGGCGGCGAGCACGCCCCAGTCCATGCCGGAGGCCGAGACGGTGCGGGTCATGATGGCGGAGATGGGCTTGGCGGCGGTGGTTGTTAGCGTGCGGGCGATCAGGAGCTCGACCCAGGAGAACATGAAGCAGAAGAAGGCGGCGACGCCGATGCCGGAGGCGATCATTGGGACGAAGATGCCGACGAAGAAGCTGGGGAAGGAGTGTCCGTCGACATAGGCGGTCTCATCGATCTCGCGCGGCACCCCGCTCATGAACCCTTCGAGAATCCACACCGCCAGCGGCACGTTGAACAGGCAGTGCGCCAGGGCGACGGCGATATGCGTGTCGATCAGGCCGAAGGCCGAATAGAGTTGGAAGAACGGCAGCGCGAACACGGCCGCCGGCGCCATGCGGTTTGTAAGCAGCCAGAAGAAGAGGTGCTTGTCGCCGAAGAAGCGGTAGCGCGAGAAGGCATAGGCCGCCGGCAGCGCCGCGGCGACCGAGATCACCGTGTTGAGCACGACGTAGATGATCGAGTTGATGTAGCCGGAATACCAGCTGGGGTCGGTGAAGATGACCGCGTAGTTGCGCAGCGTCGGCTCAAGCGGCCAGAGCGAGAAGCCGGAGGTGATCTCCGTGTTCGTCTTGAAGCTCATGTTCACGAGCCAGTAGATCGGCAGCAGCAGGAAGACGATGTAGATCGTCGGAACGATCCAGGAGAAGCGCCGCCGGGTCATGGCGCGCCCTCCTTGTCGGTCGGCGACGGCGCGTCATCGCGGGTCATGACGGCGTAGAACACCCAGCTCAGCGTCAGGATGATCAGGAAGTAGACGATCGACATCGCGGCCGCGGGCCCAAGGTCGAACTGGCCGATCGCCATCTGGACAAGGTCGATCGACAGGAAGGTAGTCGAGTTGCCCGGCCCTCCGCCCGTTACCACGAAGGGCTCGGTGTAGATCATGAACGAGTCCATGAAGCGCAGCAGCACCGCAATGGTCAGGACACGCCCCATCTTGGGAAGCTGGATATGGCGGAAGACAGCCCAGGGCGAAGCGCCGTCGATGCGGGCCGCCTGATAGTAGGCGTCCGGAATCGAGACAAGGCCGGCATAGGCGAGGAGGGCCACGAGGCTGGTCCAGTGCCAGACGTCCATGACGATCAGCGTCGCCCACGCGTCCACCGGGTCCTGCACATAATTGTAGTCGACGCCCAGCTCGCTGAGCGTTGCGCCCAGCAGCCCGATGTCGACGCGGCCGAACACCTGCCAGATCGTGCCGACGACGTTCCACGGGATCAGCAGCGGCAGAGCCATCAGCACGAGGCACGCCGCCACGCCCCAGCCCTTTCTGGGCATGTGCAACGCCACGAAGACGCCCAGGGGAATCTCGATGGCGAGGATGATGCCAGAAAAGATCAGGTTGCGGAGCAGTGCATTCCAGAACCGCTCGGAGTGAAGCACCTGTTCGTACCAGACCGTCCCGGCCCAGAAGAACTGGTTGTTCCCGAAGGTATCTTGCACTGAGTAGTTCACGACCGTCATCAGCGGGATCAGCGCCGATATCGCCACCAGCAGCAGCACCGGCAGGACGAGGAACCACGCCTTTTGGTTGGTGGGCTTCATGGCGCCGCACCATGCGGGGTCTCGGCGGGCTGGCCGCTGAGTTCGACGCGCCAGCTGTCGGCGTAAAGGTTCAACCCCTTGGGGTCGACGGTCAGGTGAAGCGCGGCCGGTATCTCTTCGCCCTCCCGCAGGATGGCGGTGACGTTGTGGCCCTCCATGGTTGCATGCAGGATGCGGAAGCGCCCGGCGTCTTCGACGCGAACGACCTGCGCCGGGATGCCTTCAGGCGTGATGCGGACGTATTCGGGCCGCACGCCGATCTCCAGCTTCGGACTTCCCCTCAGATGCGGCTTCATGGGCAGGGGCGCGAAGTACTCGCCGAGCCGTACATTGGCGCCGTCGAGTTCGGTCGGGATGATGTTCATTCCCGGCGAACCGATGAAATAGCCAACGAAGGTATGACGGGGCCGCTCGAACAGATCCTCCGGCGAGCCGACCTGCACGATCTCGCCCTCATACATCACTACCACCTTGTCGGCGAACGTCAGCGCCTCGGTCTGGTCGTGCGTGACATACATCATCGTGTAGCCGAAGCGGCGATGCAGCTCCTTGAGCTGGGCGCGCAGCTCCCACTTCATCTGCGGGTCGATGACCGTGAGCGGCTCATCGAAAAGGATAGCATTGACGTCCGAGCGCACGAGGCCCCGCCCGAGCGAGATCTTCTGCTTTTCATCCGCTGTAAGCCCGCGGGCGCGGCGATCCGCCTGCGGCTTCAGTCCGATCATCTCAAGCACTTCGTTTACGCGGCGATCGGCCTCGGCGCGTTTCACGCCGCGATTGCGAAGCGGGAACGCCAGGTTCTCGTGCACGGTCATGGAGTCGTAGATCACAGGGAACTGGAAGACCTGGGCGATGTTGCGCTTCTCGGTCGGCAGCTCGGTGACGTCCTCGCCATTGAAACGCACGCGTCCCTGCGTGGGCTGGACCAGTCCGGAAATGATGTTCAGCAGCGAGGTCTTGCCGCATCCCGACGGCCCCAGCAGCGCATAGGCGCCGCCATCCTCGAACCCATGGTTGATACGACGCAGCGCATAGTCGGCTTCGCTTTGCGGATCGGGTCCGTAGGCGTGACGGATGTTGGCGAGGTCGATCCGGGCCATGGCGTCAGGCCGCCTCGCGAAGCGCCGGATCGAGCGTGCGGCCCGCGGCGTCGAACGCCATCACGTGTTCGGGCTCGACATGGACGTCGAGCCTTGTGTCGGCAGGATATACGTGGATGCCGTGGCTCAGCATCACCCAGCGCTGCCCCCCGAATGAGACATGGACGAAGCTTTCCGAGCCGGTGATCTCGGTCGAGATGACGGTGACGCTGAACGACAGGGCGCGCGTGGTTCCTGCGCCGGCGCGAAGATGATGCGGGCGGAAGGCCAGCGTTTCTGCGCCCCGAGGCGCCTGGGCCCAGCCGGAACCGGCGGCCGAGAGCGTGTTGAGCGGCGGATCGGAGAATGTCCTCGCCGTGACCAGGTCGTGCGGGCGGCGATAGACATCCGGTGTCCTGCCGAACTGGGTGATGCGGCCCTGTGAGAGCGTCGCCGTGGCGCCGCCGAGCAGCAGCGCTTCGGTCGGCTCGGTAGTTGCGTAGATGACGACGGATCTGGAGTCCGCGAATAGCCTCGGCAGTTCGGCGCGCAGTTCTTCCCGCAGCTTGTAGTCGAGGTTGGCGAGCGGCTCGTCGAGCAGCACAAGGTCCGCCTTCTTCACCAGCGCGCGCGCCAGCGCAACGCGCTGTTGCTGACCCCCGGAAAGTTCGAGCGGCCGGCGGTCAAGATAGGGCGTGAGGCGAAGCAGCTCGGCGACGCGCTTTACTTCGCGCTCTACCTCGGCCGACGGCCTCCGCTTCACGCGGAGTGGCGATGCGATGTTGTCCCGGACCTTCCAGCCCGGATAGTTGATGAACTGCTGGTAGACCATCGCGACATTGCGCCTGGCGACCGGAACGCCGGTGACGTCCTTGCCATCGAACAGGACGGCCCCTGACGAGGGCCGGTCGAGCCCCGCCATGATCCGCATGAGGCTGGTCTTGCCAGACAGCGTCGGCCCAAGCAGCACGTTGAGCGTCCCACGCTCCAGCCGCAGCGAGATGCCGGACAGATGCACGGCGCCGCCAACGCGCCGGGATATCTCCCTCAGTTCCAGCATTGGCGACCCACAACTACAGCCCTCTTGCCTCAAGATACGCCGGGAAAAGCCGGCGGCGTCAAACGTATGACCCTTCCAGGCGTGCGGTGGCCAGCTTCTTCCCCCATGATCTCGCTACCTGACGACCGACCCCTCCGCCATTTATGGGAAGTCGCTTTTGTCGCGTGATCGATCAGCCGCCGTTCTCGTCGAGCGACAGCTGATTTTCGACTCCCGTAACCTCGCAGAGCAGGCGAACCGCTGCCTCCCGCCTCACCCGCGACGAGCGACGCCCCGGGGCTCAGATTTCACCCTGTCGCAAGTGATGCGGCAGGACCGCTATGGAAGTGATGCGAGCGAAACGAATCTGGTCAGAGCAAGATTTCCCGGGCGAAACGCCCCGAGCTGCACCCTGCCTCTGCTGTTTCCGTCGGGCTCATCAGCAAATCTTGACAGGTGCGACGTCTCGGCAACGGTCAGGCCGCTTCGTCTCCGGGCGTTACGAACGGCGCAGAAACAGCGCGCGATTTCACATGCCGGCAAAATTCCTTGCCCACAAACTTCCCAAGACCCGCACGAGCGTACGGTTGCCGCACAGGGAATATTCGACAACCCATCCCTCGCGTCATTGACGGCCGGTTTAATTCTGTCCAACAGTCAAGGCACAGAGAGTCAAAAAAGACTCATATACGGGGAGGTTACAGCTATGAAATTCACGCTCCGCAGCGCGTCCAGCGCTGCGATTATCGCTGGCTTGGCTGGGGCGCTCCCCGTCTGGGCGCAAGAAACGGCCGCGCCAGCGCCGCAGGTCGATCAGACCTCGCCGCAAGCTGCGCAGCCGGAGACGACCACCGAGCGGGTCGTGGTCACGGGATCATTCATCCAGGGCACGCCGGAAGACGCCGCGCTGCCTGTCGAAGTCTACTCGTCCGAAGAACTAGAGGAGCAAGGCGCTCCCACCGCGCTGGAGTTCGCCAAGAGCCTGACGATCGCGGGCCCGGTGACCGGCGAGGCCTACTACTTCTCCGGCGCGGCGCTGACCGGATCGGTGAACTACAACCTTCGCGGCCTGGGTTTTGACAAGACGCTGACCCTGCTGAACGGCCGGCGCACCAGCGCGAACACATCGAACATACCTGCCGCCGCAATGGCGCGCACCGAAGTGCTGAAGGACGGCGCGGCGGTGATCTACGGCGCCGACGCCACCGGCGGCGTCGTCAACTTCATCACCCGCGACGACTTCACGGGACTCGAGGCGAGGGCCAACTACAAGTACGTCAACGGCTCGGATGGAGACTATGGCCTGAGCCTGCTCGGCGGCATCGGCGAGGGCGACGTCAACTTCCTCTGGTCGCTCGAATGGGAACATCGGTCGCGCCTCGAAGCCGAGGATCGCGGATTTGCGATGAAGTCCTTGAACTTCGCGGTAAACCCGGCTCCTTGGTCGACGCTGACCAACCTCGCAGGCTGGACGGCGCGTGGCGCACTGCCCGCGTCGCCTTCGATCGCCAACGAATTCGGCGCAGCGTTGTCCACGCCGCTGGCAGATTTCACGCCACAAACCTGCGCTGCCGTCGGCGGTTTCTACGTGAACACCTTCACGTGCAGCTACAACTACATTCCCTACTACAACCTCGTCGAAGAAAACGACATCTACCGCGGCTACGCGCAGCTCAACGCTGCGGTGACCGACAACATGGATTTCCACTTCGAGGCCTCCTACGGCCAGGTGGTCTCACCCCAGGTGTTCGGTTCACCCGCCCAGCCGGTGATCCGTGGCCCTGCCATGGCGACCGGCGCGGTCAACCAGTTCTACGTTCCGATCACCAACCCGCACGCCGCGGCATTCGCCGCGCGCGTCGCGGCGCCGGTAGGCACGCAGGGCTTCACGCCAACCACCTACCGGGCATTCGCCCACGGCGGAAACCCGGTCTTCGGCATGGGCAATGGCTACGGCGTCCCATCCAAGATCGACAACCAGGTCTGGCGCGTCTCGGCGGCCATCAACGGAACACTGGGCGAGTGGGCCGGCGCCTTCAGCGATATCGGCTACGATGTTGCCCTGACCTACAACCAGTCGATCTCGTATGGGGACGCGGCAGACGTCATTGGTTTCCGCCTGCAGCAGGCCCTCAACGGCTTCGGCGGCCCCAACTGCAACGTGCCGGACCTCGACCCGAACCGTTTCGGCACCCAGAACGCGGCGCTTGCCGGCAAAGGGAACTGCAGCTGGTGGAACCCCTTCGCCACGGGCTGGTCCAGCCAGCCTGAGCTGGGACTGGCCAACCCGCAGTATGTCGCCGGCACGGAGAACTCGATCGAGCTGGCGCGCTGGCTGTTTGACGACCGGGCCAGCGAGAGCATCAACAGCAGCCTGACTCTGGACGCTGTCATCAACGGAAGGTCCGGAATCAACCTGCCGGGAGGCGAAATCGGCTGGGCGGCCGGCGCGCAGGTTCGCCAGCTCGAATTCCGCGAGGTCGTGAACAGCACGCTCTACAACGGCAACGTGCCTTGCGACTGGTATGCCGGCACGACCAGCCAGAACGGTGCTGGTTCTCCGGCGGTCGAGTCCAACCCGCTGCCCACAAATGACCCGAACTTCCGCGGCTGCACGCCGGACAACCCCGGCCCGTTCGTGTTCTTCGGCATCAACCCGCCGGACTACAACGACCAGCAGCAGTACTCCTTCTTCGGAGAATTGCAGGTGCCCGTGCTCGACAACGTCAACTTGCAGCTGGCGGCGCGCCGCGAGGAATTCTCGGGCGGCCTGGGCTCGACCGTCTACAAGGTCTCGGGCAAGTGGGATGTGTGGGGACCGCTTTCAATTCGCGGCTCCTACGGCACCAACTATCAGGCGCCTCCTGTCGGCGTGATCCCTGGCGAAGTCACCAACGCTGTCCGCAGCTACACGCGCGCAGGCGGCAACTGGCTCGGCGCACAGTTCATCACCGACTCCGGCCTCGTGCCGGAGACGGCGACGGCGTGGAACGCAGGCATCATCTGGCAAAGCCAGGGCTTCTCGCCGGATCACGATTTCCGTATCATTGTTGACTACTTCAACATCGAGACGGAAGACGAGATCGGTCAGATCGCTGACCCGAACCAGATCGTAAACCTTGTGTTCAACGGCGGAACGGCGAGCAACGGCGCAATCACAACCTGCGACGCGAACGTCCAGCCGCTGCTGAACCGGATCACGTTCAACTCGCCCTGCTTCGTCGGGATGACAGCTATTGGCAACTTCTCGTCCGTCTCGACCCGCTTCGGCAACGGACCTGGCCAGACGACCAATGGCTTCGACTGGCAGGTCACCTACGCAATGCCGGTCGGCCCGGGCGA
>DATBNA010000019.1:0-1815 GCA_036554545.1 Hyphomonadaceae bacterium | reverse complement strand
GCGATCGCCTGCTGCCCGGCGGCGGAACGGTCCGTCAGGCGGGCCTTGAGGCCGGCGCGCGCGCCGACGTCGATGCCGAGGCTGGTGGCGTTCTCGGGGTAATCGGCCAGCATCTCTTCGGCGATTTCGGCGAGCAGCGCCGCTGCATCCGGCGCATCGGCGCGCCGGCCGCAGGCGGAAAGGTTCGTGAGCGCGGCGATGAGGGCGCCGGTTCCGGCGATGAATTCCCGGCGGCTGGCAGTCATGGAGTGGCGGTCCGACCTGCGACTGGGGAAGCAATACAGCCAATATTCGCACCATCAAGTCGAATCAACGAATGAGCGGGTTGCTGGCCAACCGGAGTTGATCTACAGATCATCTCCTGCTATGGTGTTGTTGATGCATAGATCAACAATCCTCAAGAGCCTTCTGGAGACTCTCGCCCGCGACGCCCGTCGTGCGGGCTTGAACGACGCCGCCTGGGCGGCTCGCGCCGGCCTGCGTAAGGAAAGCCTCTCCCGGCTGCGCCGGCGCGATACCTGTGACTTCGCAACGCTGCACGCGCTGGCGCAAGCCGTAGGTGCGCGCGTGGACGTGCGGCCAGCTGCGTTTCCCGGCCTGGGTCCGGACGGCCATTTTCCGGCAGAGGTGAATCGGGAACTGGAAGAGCACCTTGTGGATCTGTGTGCCCGGGACGAGACCGACCCGGACCGATGGCTTGCACTGGGTCCCCCCTTCTTCATGGCCGGCCTTGCAGTGATGCTTGCCGGCGCGCCAGGCCACGATCGATCCGCCTTGCTGGAGCTGGCGGAGCGGCTGCATCCGGGCGCCTCGGAACCCGCCGTTTTCGCGCGCTGGCTCGCGCGCAGTCCGGTGCAGCCCAGTCGCTTCCTGCCCGCCGTCAAGGCGCGTTCGCGGCAAGCTCGAGCCCGTCATGCGGCTTGAATCACGCGCACGGCGCCAGTATGCCGACGCATTCGTCGAAATCGCCCGCCGCATCGCGGAATCGCTCAAGGGCCTGCCGAAGAAAGCCCTGCCGGTCCACATGTACCTGGCAGGAGGCGCGGCGCTGCATTTCTACACCGGCGAGCGGGTCACACAGGACATCGACGCCACTTTCTCGAAACGCATCGCGCTCCCCGAAAAGCTGGAAGTCTCCTATCGCGACGCGGACGGGGCCGCCCAGCTGCTGTACCTGGACCGGCAGTACAGCGACACGCTCGCGCTGATGCACGAGGATGCCTACAGAGACTCACGACCCCTGGCATTGCCCGGTCTCGAGCCGGAAGTCCTGGATGTCCGGTTGCTGACGCCGACGGACCTGGCGGTGAGCAAGATCAGCCGAATGACGAGCCAGGATCGCGACGACATCGCAGCTCTCGCCCGGCGTGGGCTCGTGCGTTCTGCATCACTGCGAACGCGTGCCGAGGAGGCGGTCAGGAATTTCGTCGGCGACACGACTCGTCTGCGCGGGAACATCGAGACGGCCTGCCGGATCGTCGCGGACGTGGAGTCGCGATCTGCGTAGGCAGCGGCAACAATTGCGCTCGCAAATGCCTTCTGGGAGAGTGCGTTCCAAGGGGGCGTCCGTGGGAAAACGACAAGCAGGCGCGTCTCATATCGTCGACCGGCGGCACGCATGAGCGAACCGGTGCTGACGCGCCGCGATCTCCTGGCACGCCTGGCTGGAGTCGCTGCATTGCCTTTCGCTGCGGTGTCTTGCGGGCGCAGCCCGGCGGCGGATCCCTTGCACTACTCGAGTCTTGCGCAGGTCGGCAAGCGGATCGCGGATGGCCAGCTCCGGTCGCTGGAACTGACACGGCAACTGCTCGACCG
>DATBNA010000011.1:0-3219 GCA_036554545.1 Hyphomonadaceae bacterium | reverse complement strand
CGCCCCGGACGTGCGCAGGAACCGCGCGTATAACGCCGTAATTCCCGATCACGAGTGCGTTGGGCGCCCTACTTCGCGGCGGCGAGTTCTTCCGTCCGCGCCTTGCCGCGGCGTCGCGGCGTCGGCATCAGCATGCCGAGGATCGCGCCGAGCGTGGAGGTGATCTCCTTGCGGCTCAGCACCATGTCGACCATGCCGCGCTCGCGCAGGAATTCTGAGCGCTGGAAGCCTTCCGGCAGCTTCTCGCGGATGGTCTGCTCGATCACGCGCGGGCCGGTGAAGGCCAGCATCGCGCCTGGCTCGGCGATCTGCACATCGCCCAGCATAGCGTAGGACGCGAGCACGCCGCCCGATGTCGGGTCGGCCAGGATGACGATGTAGGGAAGCTTGGCGCGTTTCACGTCCTGGATCGCCAGCACGGTGCGGGGCATCTGCATCAGCGCGAAGGACGATTCCTGCATCCGCGCGCCGCCCGAGGCGGTGACGACGATCAGCGCCGCCTTGCGCTCGACAGCCATCTCGGCCGCCTTGATGAAAGCCTCGCCGGCGGCCATGCCGAGCGAACCGCCCATGAAGGCGAAATCCTGCACCAGGATGACAGCCTTGCGGCCGTTGATCTCGCCGTGCGCGGCTACCATGCAGTCATCACGGCCGGTCTTGGCCTTCGCCGAGCGCAGACGGTCGGTGTAGCGCTTGTCGTCCTTGAACTTGAGCGGGTCCTTCATGACCGGCGGCATCGGAATCTCCGTCCACTGGCCGCCATCGAACATGTATTTGAAGCGCTGCTCGGGCGAGATGCGCATGTGCGCGCCCGACGGCGTCACCCACATCGCGGCCTCGAGGTCTTCGCGGTAGACGAGTTCGCCGGTCTTCGGGCACTTGACCCAGAGGCTATCGCCCTCGGCCTCCTCCTTCTTGGCGAAGATCGACTTCAGGCCAGGCGGAAGGTTGGTAAGCCAGTTCAATGTACGCTCCGTTCACCACGCGCAGAGCTTATGGCGTTTGACAGTGACTGCGCAACCACACTAATTCGCTTGACAGACGTTCCGGGCTGGCCCTCGTCGACCGCTGCACGAACTTCATCCACAAGCGCCGAACCAACGACTACGGCATCGGCAATACGGGCAAAGCGCGCTGCCTGATCCGGCGTTTTCACACCAAACCCTACGGCAACCGGAAGCTTCGAAAGGCGGCGCGCCAGGTTCACGCCCGCGGAAATGTCTGATTCGGCGCCGACGCCTGCGCCGGTCACGCCCGCCACCGATACGTAATACACGAAGCCCGATGCGCCGTCGGCGATGCGCGCCATTCGCTTCTCGGACGTCGTCGGCGTCGCCAGGCGAATGACGGCAAGACCATGCGCGGCGAGTTCGACGCGCAGCGGCGCGTCCTCCTCGGGGGGCAGGTCGACCGTAATCACTCCATCTACTCCTGCTTGGGCCGCGGCCTTCGCAAAGGCGGAATACCCCATTCGATGTATCGGGTTCGCGTAGCCCATCAGGATAAGGGGGGTCGAATTATTAATGGTGCGGAAACGGCGAGCGATCTCAAGGGTTACCGCAAGGCTACCGCCTGCCTTAAGAGCGCGCTGTGCAGCGCGCTGAATCGAGGGTCCATCGGCCATCGGGTCGGTAAACGGGGCGCCCAGCTCGACTATGTCCGCGCCCGCCTCGGCCAGCGCCTTTAAATTTTGGAGAGACGTTTCCACGTCCGGATCCGCGGCCATGAGGTAGCCGACAAAGGCCGCGCGGCCTTGCCTGGCGCAGGCGGCAAACGTCGCGGAAATCCGGTCGGCAGTCATACGGGATCGGGCCGAACGCCGCTCAAGGCGGCCGGGAGCGGCTCACCTACCCCAAAGCGGGACAGTCCGGAAGCCCGGACCCCACAGCCTTTTGCCGCATGTGCGAAATCCCCCGGCGGGCGAGCTGATCGCGCTCTTTCGAGAACAGCACCCCTCGATTGACTCTTTGACTTACGCCTGTATGTTGACTCGAACTTACAGGTGTAAATCGATGAAGATCTCGGACGCCGAACGACAGGTCATGGAAGCGCTGTGGCGCGGAAAGTCTCTGACGCCGGAAGAGATCGTCGCCGAGGTCGGTCCTGCAAACGGCTGGGCCGATGGCACGGTGCGCACGCTTGTCCATCGCCTGCTCCGCAAGAAGGCGATCGCCGGAAAGAAGGAAAAGGCCGGCTATCTCTATCGCCCGCTGGTAAGCCGCGCGGATTACGTCGCCGAAGAGAGTCAGGGTTTCCTCGATCGCCTGTTCGACGGCGAGTTCGCACCGATGGTCGCGCACCTCGCCGAGCACCGGCAGCTCACGCCCAAAGACATCAAAAAGCTGAAAGCCCTCATCAAGGAGCTGGAGAAGGACAATGAGTGAAATCGCACTCAGGTTTCTCCTCGCCAATCTGGCGGCGGCCGTCGCGATCATTCTGGTGCTCGCCCTGCGCAGACCGGCCCGCGCCGCCTTCGGCGCCCGCCTCGCCTACGGCCTCTGGCTTCTCGTTCCGCTTGCCGCTCTTGGCAGCCTCCTCCCCCCGCGCGTCGTCGAGATTGCGCGGCCGGCGCCGGCGATGACAGCGTCCTACCCGCCGCCATCAATTGCGCCGGACTTTCTTCCCGCAGCGCCCGCCTTCACATCGCCGGAGCCCACATCGCCGGATCTGTCTGCGCTCCCGGGCACGCCAGATCCAAGGGCGCCCGACCCGTTGACGCTGCTCGTCATCGCCTGGCTCGCAGGCTGCGTCGCGATGCTGGCGTGGCAGCTTCGCAACCAGTCGCGCTTCATGATCGACGCCCGCGCAGGCTTTGCAGGCCCCGCTGTCGTGGGATTCCTGCGCCCGCGCATTGTCACACCATCGGATTTCGAGGACAGGTTCGAACACGGCGAGCGTGAGGTGATCATCGCGCACGAGACGATCCACCTTCGCCGCAACGACGCGCGTATCAATGCGCTGGTCGCGCTTGTTCGCTGCATCTGCTGGTTCAACCCGCTCGTGCACATAGCTGCACACCTGATGCGCATCGACCAGGAGCTGGCTTGCGACGCTACGGTGGTTGAGCGTCATCCGAAGGCGCGCGCCACCTACGCCAGCGCCCTCCTCAAGGCCCAGCTCGCCGCCCGTCCGCTGCCGCTCGGCTGCTACTGGCCGGCAGGAACGGAACACCCGCTCACCGAAAGGGTCGAAATGCTGAAGCAGATGAAGCCCACGCGC
>DATBNA010000006.1:0-5810 GCA_036554545.1 Hyphomonadaceae bacterium | reverse complement strand
GCGCGACGCGGACGAAGCGAGCGTCATGGCGGGCTGCGCCACTGAAGCTACGCGTACGACCTCTGGCATCACTGGCGGCGCGAGCGGGGTCGCCCAGCTGCTAATGGTGATTCCTGTTATGGCGCCGCCGATGAGGGCAAGGCCGCCGTAAGCAATATTGCGAAGCATTGAACTTCTCTTCTTCTCCCGAGTCCGCCCACGCTGCGGATAGGATTTTCACAGGAGAAACGCGCGTCGCCGAACGAGGGTTCTGCTGAATGTCAGAGGAACACGAAGCGTGGTGATGCGTTGCCGGCCGTCAGAAGCTCGTCGCCTCTGCGTGCGTGAAATCTGCTGACGACTGTGCCGTTGGGGACACCACAGCGGTGACCGTCGTCACCAATGCCTCAGGGTCGACAGCCTGTACTTCGGCATTGCTGGAAGCCTCCAGCGCCTTTGCTCCCGAAGGCGGCGTCCAGCCCCGGCGGATCATTTCGTGAAGGATTGCCTCGATGCCGAGGTCCGACACATCCCACGGTCCGCAGGTAATGGCCGCAAGCGTGTCCTTCGAAATGGTGAAGCGATCGTCCGGCGTCGCAGTTTCAGTCTGGAACGCAACAGGTCTCGCCTCGATTTCTGGGGCGATCGCCGGTGCGTCCTTTTCCAAGTTCTGTTCCGCCGCCTTGCCCTCGGGCTGGGTCACCATTGCGTGGACTTCGCCAACCGCCCAGTCGAGCGGGTTGCGCGAGGAGTCCTGAAAGCTCGTCCAGGCGCTGAAGCCGGCGCCGGTAACAAGAGCAAGAAAGACAACGCCACGCAGCATCGCGATCTCCGACAGTCCGCCCCGATGTGCTGGATGCTCAACAAACGCGGCTTCAAGCGCGCGGTTCAACATGAATGGCCAAACACAGGATGGAGTCGGGGCTGAATCTGCAGAACACCGCCCGCAGAGGTTCGCCGAAAACGAACGCGGCGGGAGTTGCCTCCCGCCACGCCGTGCTTGCGGTTCGACTGTCTCGCCCCGGTTACCGGGGTTGGACGGTGGCCGATCCGTTTGCAGAACCGGTCGCAGAAACCTGCGCGCCGCTCGGGCTGGCCGATGCGCCGCCCGACGCCGAAGCGCCGGCGCCTGCACTGACATCCGGCTTCGCAGCTTCGGCGGTCGACTTCACTTCCGCTGCTTTTGCTTTCGCGGCGCCGGCAACCCCTTGTGCTGTCGCCTGGGCCTGACCGGCCGCGCCCTGCGCTGTGTTCAGCGCGCCGGTGGCATCAACGCTGGCGCCGCCGGAGGCGTTGCCGGCGCCGCCGACGCTGACGCCCGGCAGTGTGACTTGCGCGCCACCCACCGCATTGCCTCCTACACCGACCTGAGGGGCAGGAGCGGCGGCGTTCACTTTCTCATTGGCTTTTGTGACCTTGGCGGCAGCTGTTGCTTCAGCTTTCGCGGCTCTCTCTTCCGCGCGTTGCCGGGCGCGGTCGACCGTGCTGGTGGCTTTGGTGGCGTCCACTGTTCCGCTCAGCGCGCCGCTGGCGCTTCCCGTTGCGCCGCCCAGACCGCCGGTAAGTCCACCGCCAATTCCGCCGCCGATCTGCGCGCTCACGGGCCAGGCGAACATCGCAGCGAGTGCAACACCGGCCAGAATTCCAGTCCGCTTCATATGTCATCCTCCAGTACGGGCTTGCGTCCCGCTCCCGGGCCAAGAACGCAGTTCCATGTCCCCGGTTCACTTCCTGAGGAGGAGGATGTGGACTGATCTGGATTTATCCCTGTGCAAGCGAGGGTTTTGGTAGTTGGGCACGAAAATCTGCACTTCCAACTAGAAACCTAGTTGACTCGATTATCGATAAACCTCAGGGTGCGTCTCCAGAACCGCCAGCGGACCCCGACTCCCTCTCCGTCTGGCCACACAACAGCGGGACGCCATGCCCAAGCCAAAGTCCGATGTCCTCACCGAAGCCGAGCAGCGCGTGATGCGCGTGCTCTGGGAGAAGGGGGAAGCCAGCGTGCGGGAGGTGACCGATGCGCTCGAGAAGAGCTATCCGGTCGCCTACAATACAGTCCTCACCATCCTGCGCATTCTCACCGACAAGGACTATGTGACGCCGCGCCAGGACGGCCGCGCCTTCATCTACAAGCCGACTGTGTCGCGCGCCGAGGCGCGCTCGCGTGCGCTGCGCAAGGTGGTGTCGACCTTCTTCGAAGGCTCGCCCACCGAACTGGCGCAACATCTCATCCGCACCGAAAAGCTCAGCTCCGATGAACTGCAGGCGCTGAAGGACGAACTCGACTCCATGTCCGAGGAGGAAAACGATGACTGAGATCAACGTCGCGCAGACGCTCATCGTCGGACACATCTGGCAGAGCGTGGCGATCGCGGCCGTGCTTGCGGCCGTGCTGATCCTCGGACGGCGCATGCGTGGAGCGACACGCTACAGCCTCGCGGGCGTGGCTTTCATCGCGAGCCTGGCGTTGCCGCTGGCGGCGTTCGTCCCCGGCGAGACGCTGGTTACGACGGTGCTGGAAAAACTCGATGCGCCGACGGCCGCACCGGCTGAGATTGCACCGGCTCCTGTCGAACCCTCCTTCCTGCAGAGCGTTGCGCAGGAGTCGGGCGTGCCTGCGTGGCTGCTCGAAGCCGGCGCGCAGGCGCTGGCGTCATCGGAAGGCGTTCCAGCCAGCGAAACCGCAATCGGCAAGACGGCAGTCGAAGACGGCGCCCCGGCCTGGGCGATCGATCTCGGCGGAGAAATCCTGAGAGCTGCAGTCGCCCCTGTGCCTGCGCCTGAACCGCCGAAGGCCGAGCCGCTCTTTGCACTACCTGAATTCAGGCTGCCCGAACTGAACCTGCCCGATCTCACGCTGCCTCTGGCGCTCGTGTGGCTGGCCGGCACGCTGTTCCTGCTGGTCCGCATCGGCCGCGACCTGATGGCTGTC
Organism: Hyphomonadaceae bacterium; assembly: GCA_036554545.1. Lineage (GTDB taxonomy): Bacteria > Pseudomonadota > Alphaproteobacteria > Caulobacterales > Hyphomonadaceae > UBA7672. The sequence goes on along the minus strand of DATBNA010000006.1, from coordinate 2,896 downwards.
GAACGTCTGGTAGCCAGTGCGCGCCCAGCCGAACTGCCAGAGAAGCTGCGGCGCCGCATGAAGGGCGTGCGCGTGGCGGTGAGCCCTGATGCGCCGGGACCGATGGCGGCGGGCCTGTTCCGTCCCTGCATTGTGCTGCCCGAGAGCATTGCGCTCAACTCGCCCGGCATGGCCGCGCTGCTCGAGCACGAGAAGGCGCACATCCAGCGTCGCGACATGGCGACCGCCCTGGCGCAGCGTCTCGTGCTGGCGCTGCTGTGGTGGAGCCCGGCGCTCTACTGGATCAGCCGCCGCATTGACGAAGAACGCGAAGTGGCGTGCGATGAGGCCGCCGTGGACTGCACCGGCGACGCAAAGGCGTTCGCACGGTCGCTCACGATAGAGGCGCAGAACCAGCTCTGGGCGCGGGCCCCACGCCTCGCTGTCGGCGCCATCGGTCCGCGCTCGCAGGTCGGCCGCCGCATCCGCCGGCTGATCGATCTCGCCAAGGGCATCTCGCCGGCGAAGTATTCGGGCCGCCTCGCCTTTGCGGGCCTGGCCTTGGCTGTGGCGGTCGCCGCCATGGTGACGCCGCGCTTCCCGGCCGACGCGCAACAGTCTGCGCTGCCGCCGGTCGACGATGCTCTGGCCGGAGAGCCTATCGACCTTCTCTCGCCGCAGTCGCGTGAGCGGGCAGGCGTTGATGCTCTCGACGGCGGCCGTGTCTCCTACGACAGCGATGCCGAGGACTTTGCGGCGCTGGGCGAGGAAATCGGCGCCTTGATGGAAACCGTGGGCGCCGAGCTGGAAGTGGCGCTTGCCGGACTGTCGCCGGAACTGGAAGCCGAACTGCACGGCCTCTCCGCCGAGATGGCGGCGCTGGGCGCCGAGATCTCGGTCGCGGTCAGCCAGGAAGTGTTGAACGAGATGCCGCAGATCATGGAAGACGTGCGCCGCTCGCTGGAAGCCGAAGGCATCGAAGTTGGCGACTGGCAGGACTTCCGCGGCCTTAGTGAGGAAGAGCGCACCGAACTGCGTGAGAAGCTGCAGGAAGCGCGCGACGAGATCCGTGAACAGCTTGGGCCGGAGATGCGCGAGGAGATCCGCGAGGCGATCGAGGAAGCGCGTGCCGAACTGGCAGAACACCGCGAGGAGATCCGCGCCGCCATCCAGCAGAGCCACAGCGGCATGGCGATCGCCCGCGCCGCCATGGCCGAGGCTCGCGCCGAGATCGAAGCTGCGCGCGCGCGGGGAGACTTCGACCGGGTCAAGGACATGAAGTTCGATTTCGACTTCGATTTCGATGTCGACCAGGAAGTCATCCAGAAACTGCGCGAGAAGGGCGTTATCGTCGGACAGGGCGCGATCCGCATCAATGCCGACGACGACACGCCGGACGCACGCTTGATGCGCGCCGCGCGGCGCTGCAAAGAAGCGGAAGTTCGCCGCCTCATCACTGACGAGAAGGCGAATGTGAACGCAGTGTTCCCCGGCGACGGCACGGCGCTGATCGAGGCCGCCCGTGCAGGATGCGTGTCCGCCGTGCGCGCCCTGCTCAATGCCGACGCCGATCCAAACCTTATGTCGCCGGGCGATGGCAATCCGCTGATCGCGGCCGCCTACCGCAATCACGAAGAAGTGGCCAAGCTGTTGATCGATCGCGGCGCGAACGTCGATGGCGCCGCGCCGGGCGACGGCAATCCGCTGATCGCCGCCGCCCAGCGCGGCCATCTCGGGATGGCGAAGATGCTGATCGACCGCGGGGCCAGTGTGAACGGCTATGTCGAGGGCGACGAGACGCCTCTGATGGCGGCTGCCGAGCGTGGCTCGCTTGACGTTGTCAAACTCCTTGTCGACCGCGGGGCCAACGTGAACCTCGCCTACAATGTCGAGACATGGCGACGGGCGGGCCCGACAACGGAGCTCCGTTCGCCTCTCAACATGGCCGAGCGCCATGGAAACGACGAAGTCGCCGCCTACCTTCGGTCCAAGGGCGCTGTGGCGAACCCCAAGGCCGCCAACTAGGCTGCGGGCGCCCACAGCACCGAGTCGCTGTCCCTGTCGGAGGGCCCAGCGTCTCCCAAAGAAGCCGCCAAGGTCAGGGGACGAGCCGATGTCGACAGGAGAACGGGACGCCCGCCAGGGCGCGCGAACCCGGTTGCTTTCCAGCGTTGTGCTTCTGGGCGGGCTGGCCGGGATCTGCGGGTCAGGCGCCGCCTCGGCGCAGGAAGCGGCCCAGCCGGCCGCCGCTGTGCAGGCGCAGGTCTACGAGCCGGGCTTCTTCGCGCGCTTTGCGCCCAAGACCGCGGCGGACATGGTCAACAACATCCCAGGCTTCACGATTTCGGGCGACGACGACGATGAACGCGGTTTCGGCCAGGCGAGGCAGAACGTCCTGATCAATGGACGGCGCGTGTCAGGCAAGTCGAACGATGCGGCAACGGCGCTCGGACGCATTACCGCCGAGAACGTCATCCGCATAGAGATCGTCGATGGCGCGACGCTCGAGATTCCGGGCCTTTCGGGACAAGTCGCCAACGTCATCGCACGTGTCGATGCGCTGAGCGGCAACTGGAGCTGGCAGCCGGAGTTCCGGGAGAACCTCCAGCCCTCCTGGTACAACGGCGAGATCAACGCCAATGGCCGGGCAGGCGGCTGGTCATGGTCGGTCGGCCTTGAGGCCAACGAATTTCACAACGGCCATGACGGGCCGGGCGTCATCACTGATGCGGCAGGGAATGTCCTCGATGTCCGCCGGGAGGGCTTCAACGGCGCCGGCGAAGAGCCCGAGCTCAACGCCACGCTGACCTATGAGACGGCTGCGGGATCAATCGCCAATCTCAACCTTGCGCTCGAGTCGTTCAACTTCATCGGCCGCGAGGATTCCTTTCGCAATCCAGCCACAGGGCCAGCCAAC
>DATBNA010000631.1:0-4256 GCA_036554545.1 Hyphomonadaceae bacterium | reverse complement strand
GTCAGCTTTTCCTGGCCCGCATCGCCAGCAGTTCCGACACGGTGACGAAACGAAAACCGCGCGCCTGCAGCCCGTCGATCACCTCCGGCAGCGCCTGCCGCGATGTCTCGCGCGCCTTGTACATCACGTGCAGGATGATGATCGAACCCGGCTTCGTCTTCTCCAGCACGTGCGCGGTGATGAGCTCCGGATCAGCCGCGATGTCGCCGAAGCTCTCGGGCTCCACATCCCAGGTGATCGTCTTCCGGTCGTGATCCGACAGGTAGAGCGGCAGGCCGATCAGTTTCTTGCCGAAGGGCGGACGAAAGTGAATTTCGCCTGAATATCCAGCGTTTCGGAGGGCCGCGTCCGTGCGCTCAACCTCGTCCTTCGCCTTGTCGACGCTCGCCAGCGTCATGTCGGGGTGCGAATAGGTGTGGTTTCCCAGCTCGTGTCCGTCCGCGATGATCGCCCGCACCTGTTCCGGGTTCTTCTCGGAGTCGACGCCCATCAGGAAGAACGTCGCCTTGACGCCCCGTTCCCGCAGCACGTCCAGCACGCCATCGGTGTATTCCGGCGTCGGCCCGTCATCGAACGTCAGCGCGACGACCTTTTCGCTGGTCTCCACACGCGGAATGATCTCGCCAAACAGCTGGAAATCCCGCGACCGGCTGAGCTGCCAGGTTCCATAGAGCGCAAGCAGGACCACAAGCAGCAGGGCGAGGACGATCGCCAGCCAGCGCACAACAGTCCTGATCATGCTTCCGTCCCACTATTCCGGTCCGACAATGACATGCTCCATCGGCCAGCCAATCATGGCTCGGGAATGACCTGATCCTGTCCGTTGCGCGTCCGCGGCCGACGGATTCTGATCTTGGCCCGCGCCTTGCGTGGTTAACGCCAACGTTGCGGCCGTCAGCGCCAGAACGTTCAGGGCAGAAGCCTCCCGCGCGCCGATTATGCGTGTGGATTCAGTAAGATGGGACGATCCCGGTGAGGTCGGCCGCTTGGCTGCGGCCCGGCAGTTTGCGCCTACCCGATAGCGGGCTGGGCAAGATCTGCAGGGTTCAAGCGGGAGACGAGCCTTGTCGATCAACACGATCATGGGAACGGGACTTTCCGCGCTGGCCGCGAACCAGCAGGCGATGAAGATCGTCTCGACCAATGTCGCCAATGTGAACTCGACCGGCTATTCGCGCCTCGACGTCGACTTCATCTCGCGCCGCGCGCAGGGCGGCCTCTCGGGCGTCGAAGTCGAAATCACCCGCATCGCCAACGCCTACCTCATCGCCGCGGAGATGCGCGGCGCTGCCGAGGTCTCTTCCGCCGACATCCTCGCCCAGATTATGGATCGTGCGCAGGGCCTGCTCGGCAACCCGTCGGACTCCTCCACCGTCTTCGGCGCACTCGACCCTGTATTCCAGTCCTTCGGCGCGCTCGCCGTGGACCCGGCCTCGGCCCTGCGCCGCAGCGCTGTGCTGTCGGACATGCAAACGCTGCTCGACCAGCTCGACCGCACCGCTTTCGAAATCACCGCCCTGCGCGACGAGGCTCATGCCCGCGCCGCCTCTGTCATGGACGAGGCCAACGCGCTGATGGACGGCATTGCGCGCCTCAACTCCGCGGTTCAGCGCTCGCAGGTTGCGGGCGTCTCCGCCGCAGAGGCCGAGAACGAGCAACAGCGCATGCTCGACCGTCTGGCCGAGATCATCGACATCCGCACCCAGCCGCGCCCCCTCGGTGGAGTCGAAGTCCGAACTTCCGATGGCCTGCTGCTGGTCGATCTTGACCACGCCACCTTCGGCGTCGCCTCGACCACCAACGGCGAACCCTATCCCGCCGCCATCATGATCCCGCCGCGCGGCAGCACCGAGATGGCGCTCGACACGCATATCACCGGTGGCGAGCTCAAGGGCCTCCTGCGCGCCCGCGACAAGGAACTCGTCGACCTCCAGCTCGCCTTCGGTGAATTCGCCGCCGGCGCAGCCGACGGCATCAACGCGGCACACAACCAGACCACCAGCGTTCCGCCCCCGGTTACGCTCACCGGCCGCAACACCGGCTTCATCGCCACCGACCGGCTCAACTTCACCGGCGCCACCAACATCGCCATCGTCGACAACGTGTCGGGAGAGGTAGTGAAGAACTACCGCGTCGACTTCAACGCCGGGACGATCACCGACGAACTCGGCGCCACCACGGCGTTCGCCAACTCGATCGGCGACTTCCAGACCCAGCTCAACACACTGCTCGGCGCCAATGGCGACGCAGCCTTCAACAACGGCGTTCTTTCGCTGACTTCACAGGTCGCCGGCGCCGGCCTCGTGATCACCGACGATCCTGTAGCGCCGGCCTCGCGCGCCGGCCGTGGTTTCTCGCACACCTTCGGCCTCAACGATCTCGTCGCCAAGGCCAAACCGCTGACCTACGCCACCGGTCTTTCCGCCGCGGACCTGCACGGCTTCACGACCGGTCAGACCATGTCCTTCGCCCTGCGCAATGCAGACGGCTCGATCGAGCGCACCATCAACTTCGCCGTCCCCGCGCCTCCGCCCGGCACGATCGCCCAGCTTCGCACTGCGATCGACACCGCACTCACCGGCTACGGCCAGACGCAGTTCGACGCCAGCGGCCGCCTCACTATCGTCTCCACCAACCCCCAGATCGCCCGCATCGACGTGCTGGAGGACACCACGCTGCGCGGCGGCACGTCGCTGTCCTTCTCCGATATCTTCGGCGTCGGCGAGCAGATACCGCTCGATCGCGCCCGCAGCCTCGCCGTGCGTCCCGACATCCGCGCCAATCCCGCCCTGCTGGGCGCCGCGAAGGCCGATCTCTTCGTCAACGGCGCCAGCGTGCTCGCCGGCGTCCGCGTGCTGGCGCCCGGCGACGGCCGCGGCGCGCTCGCACTCGAAGCCGCCGGATCAGCGCCGCGCTTCTTCGCCAGCGCCGGCGGTCTCGCCAGCGAGACGACCTCGATCACCGACTACGCCGCCCGCCTGGCGGGCCACGCTGGCACGCGCGCCCAGGCGCTCGATGCCGCGAAAGCCGCCGCCGAAGCCGTGCGCAACGAGGTAAAGGACAGGCGGATGAGCGAGGAGGGCGTCAACCTCGACGAGGAACTCGTCAAGATGACCACCTACCAGCAGGCCTACGCCGCCGCCTCGCGCATGATCACCGCCGCGCGCGATCTCTACGACATCGTCCTCGGAATGGTGTGAGGAACTGAACCATGACCCGCGTTTCTTCTGCCCAGATCCCGCAGGCCTCGCTCAACCACCTGTCACGGGCGCAGCTCGAGCTCATCGAGGCCGCGCGTCAGAGTTCGGAGCAGACGAGGGCCACCGACCTCAAGGGCTATGGCCGCTCCGGCCAGACGCTGGTCTCGGCCCAGCGCCTCGTCGCCCGCACCGAAGGCTTCCTCAATACTTCAAAAGAGCTGCAGACGCGCATGCAGATCCAGGACGTGGCGCTCAGCCGCGCCTCCGAAGCGGTCATCAAGCTCAAGGACGGGCTGTTCCAGAATGTAGGCCTCGAAAGCGGCGAGGGCGTGCGTTCGCAACTCGAGGAGGCCTTCGCCGTCCTCAAGGACGCGATGAACACCAATCTCGGTGGCCGCTATCTCTTTGGCGGCGTGCTCAACGACCAGCCGCCCGTCACCGCTGCGACACTCAGCGATCTCGCCGCCGATCCGCTCACCGATTCCATCGTCCAGGGCGCCGACAGCCAGATGATGCGCATCGAGGAAAACCGAACCGCGCAGGCCGGCCTCGTCGCCGAGGACGTGATTTCCCTCGCCATGGCTTCGATCAAGCGCATTGCCGAATTCGATGAGGGCCCCGGCGGTCCCTTCGGCGGCGATCTAACGTCGGCGCAGAAGGATGCGCTGATGGCCGAACTCGGCCAGCTCTCCGACGCCTTCGACCACATCCTCTACCAGCAGGCCGAGCATGGCCGCATGATGAAGGAAGTGGATAGCGCTGCCGAGCGCCAGACCGCCCAGCGTGACGCCCTCAACGGCGCCATCGGCGAAATCGTCGACGTCGACCTGGCCGAAGTCGCCGTGCGCCTCAACCAGGCGCAGTTCGCCTACGACGCCTCGGCCGGCGTCTTCAACGTCATCCGCAACATGTCGCTGCTGAACGTGCTGAAGTAGCGTCGCGCTGCGAGAATCCTACTATCGCCCTCGTGGTTCGACGGACGCGCGGCTTGCGCCGCGATGCTCACCATGACTGATCCAGCAATTGCCGGCGAGAGACGCCTCATGTGAGCAGGGC
>DATBNA010000601.1:0-20454 GCA_036554545.1 Hyphomonadaceae bacterium | reverse complement strand
CGTTCACATTGAAGGTGGCGATCTTCATGACGCCTTGCTCCCCGCCAAACCACAGGAACTAGCATGGCATTCCAGCCAACCAAGACGGACGAGATGTACGGAGAATTGGCGCGCCAGGCTGCCCCGGCATTTTCCGCCATCCAAGCGTGGCGGCGTTGCGGTCCGATTCCTGACCCGGTCAATGGCGAGACTGTTGCGTGGTATATTCGTCACCGCTAAATTAGAATGCTATAATGGAGTTGAGTGGTGGCGCGTCGAACTCAGATCTTGAACGCAAACCGGAAGCGTTTGTCGCATTCGCCAACGCTGCAATTGGAGCCTCGTGCTGCAGAGGCTGCACAGCTGCTCAAACTCATGGCGAATGACCAGCGATTGACTGTCCTTTGTCGGCTCAGCGGCGGAGAAATGTCGGTATCCGAACTCGGCAGGCACGTGAACCTTACTCAGTCAGCACTCTCTCAACACCTGGCAAAACTTCGCGCGGAAGGACTGGTCGCCACTCGTCGCGAAGCGCAGACGATATATTATCGGCTCGCAAATCCGGTTGCCGAGCGTCTTATCGGCGTTCTTTGCGAATTCTACAGCGAGCACTGAGCCCTCTGCTCACTATCCCGTTGGCGCTGATGCCCGCACGATCCGCCGATCGGCCGCTACTGGAAGGCATTCCCTGGCTTGACGCCAAGGCGCTTGAAAATCATGGCCGCGGGGCAAAAGCCCGTGAACGCCGCCTGGAGCATGTTCGCGCCGGCGAAAGCGGTGAGCCACAGCCATGCCGGGTGCACAAACCAGCCAAGCGCAAGGCTTGCGAGCACGACAATGCCGGCAAAGGCGAGTACGGCACGGTCCAGGGTCATGATGATCTCCATTCAGGCGGATTGAGGTTCGGCAGGCTCGGTCAGATGTTCATGCACCCAAGCGACCAGGCCGCTGGCCGAGACAAGGCCCGCCCTCCGCGCGACGATCCGACCATTCCGGAACAACAGGAGAGCAGGAATGCCGGACACGCCGAGATGGCGAACCGTAGTGCTTTCGTCTGCGTTCAGCTTGAGCAGGCGCGCCTGGCCGACAAGCGATCGCGCCGCTGCGGCAAAGTTCGGCGCCATGGCCCGGCAGGGGCCGCACCACGGCGCCCAGACATCGACCAGCACCAGACCATCCGTTCGTTCAAGGTGTCTGGCGAGCATGTCGTCGTCGACTTCGACCGGATGATCCAGGGCAAGCGCATTGGAGCAACGCCCGCATTTTGCCGTGCCGGCGTCGCGCCCTGCCGCAATCCGGTTCACGGCCCCACAATGGAAGCAAACGGCCTGCTGCAGCATGTCAGGCTCCTGCCTTCAGTTTGTGGATGCCCAGCGTGTCCATGACGAGCTTCTCGTAGAACGGCTCGCTTTCGCCCTTTCGAATCTTGCCGAGGAAGTATTTTTCGAACGCGATCTTCGCGAGGTGGACCCATCCGCCTTCGGCGGACCAGTTGACGTTGCGCGGCGGGATTTGTGGCTGGGCCACGAAGGCAACGCCCCCGTCGCCGAAATCGGCGAGACAGACGGCATTCCACGTCGCCTCCGCTTCGGCAGGCTTCCCGCGAACGAGGGCGCCAATGTTGTGCGCGGTCGCCGTGACCATGGACTCGATCATGAAGCCTGTTTTCGGCACGCCCACGGGAACAGGCGTCTTGCCGGTTGGCGGAATGGCTACACAGACGCCGATGCCAAAGACGTTCTGATATTTGGGATTGCGCTGGTTCTTGTCGACCACGACGAAACCGCGCGGATTGACGAGCCCGTCCACGCCGCGGATCGCCTCAACGCCCCGGAAGGCCGGGAGGATCATCGAATAGGAGAAGGGGAGGTCGTGCCTCGCCTTCACATTTCCATCCTCGGCAATCTCCTCGGCATGGATCACGCCCGCTTCAACCTTCGCAATGCGCGCATTGGTAATCCACTTGATATGGCGATTGCGCATCTCGCTTTCGAGCAGGCCTTTGGTGTCCCCCACGCCATCCAGTCCGAGGTGGCCGATATAGGGTTCGGAGGTCACGAAGGTCATCGGGACCTTGTCGCGGATGCGCCGCTTGCGCAGCTCGGTATCGAGGATCATCGCGAACTCGTAGGCCGGACCAAAGCAGGAGGCGCCGTGCGCTGCTCCCACAACGATTGGACCCGGCGCCTTGCAGAACGCTTCGAATGCGATCTCGGCCTTCTCCGCATGGTCAAGGTGGCAAATCGATTGGGTGAAGCCGACAGGTCCCAGCCCCTCAACTTCGTCAAACGCCAGATCCGGACCGGTTGCGATGACAAGATAGTCGTAGTTGAGGGATCGCCCGTCCGCGAGTTCGACCCGGTTTTCTGCCGGATGCACGCGCGCGGCGCCGGCGGCGATGAATTCTATCCCCTTGCGTTTCATGATCGGTGGGAGAGCGATCTCAATCGCCTTGCGCTTGCGCCACCCGACCGCAACCCAGGGATTGGACGGCACAAAGTGCCAGGTTTCGCCCTTCGAAACGACGGTAATCCTGTCCTCGTGTCGCAGCTGTTGCTTGATCTCGTACGCGGCAAGTACGCCGCCCAGTCCAGCGCCCATGATCACTACTTCGGCCATCTCGTTCTCCTCTGGCCTTGTCGGTCCAATCGGCCGCGCTTGACATATATTAGAACATACGAATATACGAAACAAGACCTCGGCTGAGGCTTCTACCAGAATATTCTTCATGGGCCTCGGCGGTTTGAGGCGGATCAAGGCTGCCGCGATGGAACAGGAGAAGCTTTGATATGAAGATTTCAAAGTCCGTCCTGGGATTGGCCTTTCTTGTCCTGGCTGGGGGGTGCGGCGAGGCAGGCCGCAGCGATGGCGGAGGCGAGATCCGTGCTCCTGCTCAGGCGTTCGTGGTGGAAGAGGTGGATGCGCCGGACTTCCGCATTGTGGCCGCCATTCTGACCAATCGGGACGTAGGCGATGCACGGGCGCGTATCGGAGGGAAGGTGGCGCGGCTGCTCGTTCGCGATGGCGATGCTGTGCGAAAGGGCCAGCTTGTTGCAGTGATTTCAGATGATCGTGTTGACGCTGAAGCCAGGGCCGCTGCTGCAGCCGTATCCGCAGCCAAGGCGAATGCGGAGCGTGCGGCGCAGGATCTCGATCGAGCCGAGAGGCTGTTTGCCGGACAGGCGATATCGCAAGCGGCGGTCGACTCAGCTCGAGCAGATGCGACAGCGACCCGGGCCCAGCTCAGGGCCGCACAGGCCCAGGCCGCCGCGGCGCAGGCTGTGAAGGACCAGGGCGATGTCGCCTCGCCAGCGGACGGCAAAGTCACGCGTGCGCCAGTGCCGCAAGGCGCAGTGGTGATGCCGGGCGAAGTCGTCGTCGCCATTTCAACTGGCGCGCAGGTTCTGCGAATGGAGCTTCCGGAATCCGAAGGCCGCACGCTTCATCAGGGGCAGGAGCTGCGGATTGTAGAGGGCGCCGACGCAAGCGCCGCCGTGGTTCGCCAGGTCTATCCGGCCGTCACGCGCGGCCGCGTCACCGTCGATCTCGAGGCGCCTGGCATCACCGACGCGCTCATAGGGGCCCGCATCAGGGTTGCGGCGCCGCTGGGGGTGCGTCGTGCGATCGTGATTCCGGGCGCCATGATCGTAACGCGTTTCGGGGCGGACTATGTCAGGCTCAAGCGCGCCGGGGGCGCGGTGATCGAGGCGCCTGTCCAGCGCGGATCGGCGACCCCGACAGACTCCATCCCGGATGGAATAGAAATCCTCTCCGGCTTGCGCCCGGGCGATGAGATCCTGCCTCCCGAGCCGGAGCCGCAGTCGTGAATCTCGGCATATCCGGCAGGCTGACCAAGGCGACCATACAATCGCCTCTGACGCCGCTTTTCCTCCTGGCGTCGCTGGCGCTCGGCCTTCTGGCGCTCTTCACGATCCCGCGGGAAGAAGAACCGCAGATCAGCGTGCCGATGGTCGACATCCAGGTGCGTGCGGATGGCCTCAAGGCGCCGGATGCTTCCGAGCTGATCACCAAGCCGCTTGAAACCATCGTCAAGGGAATCTCCGGCGTCGAGCATGTCTACAGCCAGACGGAGGACGATGCTGTTCTGGTGACGGCGCGGTTTGTGGTGGGCACTGACGCCGATGACGCAGTGCTCCGCATCCATGAAGAGGTTCGCGCCAACTACGATCGCATACCGGTAGGCATACCCGAGCCGCACATCGTCGCCCGCGGGATCAGCGATGTTCCTATTGTCGTTGTCACCCTGGCGCCGACGGCAGGCGCAGCGGATCGATGGAATGATCAGGCTCTTTATCTCGTCGCAGATGAACTTCAGACGGAGCTGATGAAGGTAAAGGATGTCGGTCTGACCTTCATCGTCGGCGGCCGGCCACAGGAAATACGCATCGCGCCGGACCCTGGGCGGCTTTCACTCTACGGTGTTCCGTTGAATGCGCTGCTCGACAGCGTGGAGGGGGCCAATCGTTCATTTCCGGCAGGCGCCCTGCGCGAGCGGGGCGGGACGCTGTCCGTCGCAATCGGCGAGACTCTGGGAGACATAAACGAGATCGGTCTTCTCAGCGTGCCAAGCATCAACGGAGCGCAGGTCTACTTGCGGGATGTTGCGGACATCACTCTGGGTCCACGCGAAGATCAGGCTCGCGTCTGGCGTTTCACGCCGGTCGATGGCGGGCAGCGTATGGCGCCCGCAGTCAGTATCGCGCTTGCCAAGCGCGACGGCGCCAATGCTGTGGTCGTCTCGCAGGCGGTCGAAAGTCGTCTGCATCAGCTTGAAGGGAGACTGATACCGGAAGGGATCGACGTCGCGATTTCCCGCAACTATGGCGAGACGGCCAACGAAAAGGCAAACGAGCTGCTCTGGCACCTGGGCCTGGCAACGGTTTCGATCGTGGTGCTGATTGCCTTCGCCATCGGTATTCGCGAAGCGCTGGTTACGGCGATCGTGATCCCGACGACGATCCTGCTGACGCTGTTTGCCTCAAACCTGATGGGCTACACGATCAACCGCGTGAGCCTGTTCGCACTGATCTTCTCGATCGGCATCCTCGTCGACGACGCCATCGTGATGATCGAGAACATCGCCCGCCACTGGGCGATGAAGGACGGCCGGGGCCGTTATGAGGCCGCAATCGACGCTGTCGCGGAGGTTGGCAATCCCACGATTGTCGCCACGCTTACCGTGGTGGCGGCTCTTCTGCCGATGATGTTCGTTTCAGGCCTGATGGGTCCATACATGGCGCCCATTCCCGCAAACGCTTCGGCGGCGATGCTGTTCTCCTTTTTTGTCGCCGTGGTGCTTGCGCCGTGGCTGATGATCCGGTTTGCGCGTCGTGTGCTGGCAGAAGGCGGAGGGCATGGTCACGAAACAGAAGGCCCGCTCGGCCGCTTCTACCGCCGGATTGCGGCGCCGATCCTTGTCTCGCGAAAGAGAGCGGGGATGTTCCTCGCAGCCGTGGGCGTTGCGACGCTCCTCGCATGCGCGTTGTTCGCTACAAAGACTGTGCGTGTGAAGCTGCTTCCCTTCGACAACAAGTCCGAGCTGCAGGTGATGGTGGACCTGCCGGAAGGGGGCAGCCTCGAAGCGACCGAGCGCGTGCTTATGGACGCCGCCGCGATTGTCGGCGGTACGCCGGAAGTCAAGGCAATCGACGCCTATGCCGGCACAGCTTCACCGTTCAACTTCAACGGGCTGGTGCGGCACTATTATCTGCGCCAGCGACCTGAACTGGGCGATCTCCAGATCACCCTCGCGGCGAAGGACGATCGCAAGCGGTCCAGTCACGCAATAGCCCTGGACATCCGGAATCGCCTGAAGGCGCTGCCGGCGCCGGAAGGATCGTCCGTGCGTGTGATCGAAGTTCCGCCAGGACCCCCGGTGATCTCGACTCTGCTTGCCGAGATCTATGGTCCGGACGCCGAGACTCGCCGCGCCGTCGCTCGAGAGCTAAGCAAAATCTTCGGCAGCATATCTTACATCGTCGACATTGATGACAGTTTCGGTGACCCGCGTCCGCGGCTGCGGCTTACTGCCGATCGCCCGGCCATGGACTTCTTTGGGGTCTCCGAAAGCGACGTCATGGATTCGGTGGCGCTTACGCTCGGCGGCCAGGTTGTGGGCTATTCGCACAGAGGCGAGGGTCGCAATCCGATCGAAATCGCGGTGCGTCTGCCGCAATCGGCTCGCGTATGGTCGGAAAGTCTTGCCGCGATGCCGGTGGCGGCCACGGCGGATCGTGCAAGGCTGGTCGAAATGGGAGAGCTCGTCACCGCTTCGAACGAGGCTGGCAGCCACCGTATCTTCCGGCGTGACGGCCGCTATGCCGAAATGGTGATGGCGGAGCTCGCCGGCGCGTATGAGGCGCCGATTTATGGCATGCTCGACGTAGCGAAGGCCGTCGACGAGCACGATTGGGGAAATCTGCCCAAGCCGGACATCTCGCTCTACGGCCAGCCTGACGATGAATCCAGGCCAACTCTTCTCTGGGACGGGGAATGGGAGATCACTTATGTCACGTTCCGCGACATGGGCGCGGCGTTCGGAGTGGCGATCATCGGCATCTACATTCTGGTCGTGGCCCAGTTCGGCAGTTTCCGCCTGCCGTTGGTGGTTCTGACGCCTATTCCGCTGACACTGATCGGCATCGTCGTCGGCCATGTCCTCTTCAATGCGCCGTTCACGGCGACGTCGATGATCGGCTTCATCGCCCTGGCCGGCATCATCGTTCGCAATTCGATCCTGTTGGTGGACTTCATTCGGCACGCGCAGGGCGCCAGCATGTCGCTCCGCGAAGTGTTGCTGGAGGCCGGCGCCATCCGCTTCAAGCCGATCCTGCTTACCGCTCTGGCCGCCATGATCGGAGCCTCGGTGATCCTGTTCGATCCGATCTTCCAGGGGCTGGCCATTTCCCTGCTGTTCGGCCTTGCCTCGTCCACGTTGCTCACCGTGCTCGTGATTCCGGCGATTTACATTGTCATGCGCGGGGATCATCGCAGTGAGCGATCAGCCATCGCGGCGGCGCCGACGAATTAAAGGTTCGCCCCATGTCAGTCAGGCCGCTCGCTTGGAAGGCGAAGATTCGTACTGGCGGGATTACCGCCCAATTGAGTGGCGCGAACCGCGTTATGTCGCGCTGGTGGCAAGCCTTCGTCCAGAGACAGGGATTGGCCGATCTCGGTCTTTCGCCGCCTGGAATTTCAATCTTACAATTCTTCTTTCGAGACCTCTATTGCTCGAACGCTGCGCTCGTCCTGCGCGCCGGGTCTACTGGCCTCAACGTTTCGCTGCGGCCTCCTGCCGCTCCGCAGTCCGCGAGCCGGCCAGGATGTTGAACATCGCGTAGTTGCCTTCGTGGCAGGCGTACTCGTAGACCGACCCGACGAGCGCGCCGAACTCGTATTCGCCGCCCCAGGGCTTTTCCCACACGGTCGGGTCTTCGACAGAGAACTGGTAGAGCACGCGGTCTTCGGCCACGCGCCTGAAGCGCTCAGTCACCTTCAGGTTCTCCCATGACCCCTGGAACCCTTGGCTTCGCGGGAAATTGGTCGTCTCCACCACGAGGGTGTCGCCCTCGTACCAGCCTATCGAGTCGCCGAACCAGGGGCGGACGCCGTCGGTGCGGTGTTTGCTGTTCAGTCGAATGATACGAACGTCGTGGACCATTTCGACGAGGATCGCCACCGCGTCCTTGCCCTGAATGAACTGGTAGTTGTTGTTGTAATAGCCGTTGGCCGACATGGGCGGGGCGGCGTTGCGGCCGAACGAGGTCAGGCACCGCTCGCTGGGCGCACGCTCTTCGGGATTATTCGTGGGTCGCCACTCTTCGCCGGCCTCCCCATCGAGCGGGGCGATCGTGCCGTCCTCCTCGATACGGAAGGCGATGCCGCCAATCGGCGCGCCGCTGACGGCCCCCGGCGCCAGGGTCTGCGCGAATGATCCGCCGCGGGAACGGGGCGGCGCCGGGGCGGCGGCGTTGCCGGCGCTTTGGGCGGCCTGCTGGGCCCTGGTCAGCGGCGGCCGGCCGTTCGGCGTCGTGAGGAGCGAGGTGCGCGGCTCTCCGCCGACGCGCATGATGAGGTTGCCCGGATCGAGATAGGGGGTGTTGTAGCCGCCCACTCCCTTGCCGCGTTCCGGCGCCCCCTTGCTCGGGTCGGTGATGGCCGAGCCCTGCTTGTGCTGCCGGGCGACGTCGCCTTCGATCGTCTTGACCTCTGCGTCGGTGTAGACCGCCCGCTCGCCGTAGACCGTCGAGCGCATGAGGGGCGTCAACGTCACGTTCGTCCAGTAGCCGCTGATGTCCGGCTGGCCGAAGCTGTTGTACGGCGCCTTGTAGTTCGCCACCGCGGGTTTGGGAGGCTTCTGGGCATTGGCCAGTGAAAATGGGGCTGGCGACAATGCGGCGAGCGACATCGGCGCAGCGGCAGCAAGGGCGAGCCCGATGATCAACGACGCCTTCATCACCTTCCTCCTCCATTCCAGCGCGGCAGGACACCATGTTCTGCGCCCCACCAAGGGGGCGACGAACACATCCGCCAGCTTCAGCGTAATAACCGTTTTGTCGTCAGCCACAAAGAGACCCGGCGGAGAGCGAAAACTCCAATCCAAATTGAAGCACGTTCGATTGGGGATGATTCTAGGCGGCTTCCTGCAGCAACCATTCGCGGAAGCGGGCGATCTTTGGCGCCGCTGCGTTCTCGGGCTGGCAGACGATCCAGTATGAGAACGAGGCGGGCGTCTCCTCTTTGAGAGGCCGGACGAGGCGGCCCTCGTCGAGATCGCGCTGCGCGAGGGCGGAGCGGGCAAGCGCCACGCCCTGGCCGGCGATGGCTGCATCGATAACCAGGCTCATTTCGTTGAGCACGGGACCATGCGAAAGTCTGGCGGACCTGGCGCGGGTGAAGGCGCGCAGCCAGCTGGTCCACGCTTCCGGATTCCGATGATGGATCAGCACGCAGCGGGCGAGGTCTGCGGGCGTCCTGATCTTTTCCTCCTTCAGCAGGGCAGGGCTGCACACCGGAAACACGGTCTCCGCGCACAGGCGGGTGCAGTCGAGATTCGGCCAGCTGCCATCGCCATGCCGGACGGCCAGGTCGATTTCGCCGTCCGAGAAGTCGATGTGCTGCGGATTTGCGCTGATGCGCAGATCGAGGTCGGGATGCTCGACGGAGAACGCGGCCAGACGCGGCACCAGCCACTTGGCGGCAAAGCTGGGCGACACGCTCACCGTCAGCACGCGCGCCTTGCGCTGCGGATCGAGCAGGGCGCGCTCGCCCATGCGCAGCCGGCCAACCGCTTCCGCCGCGAACGGCAGGTAGACGCGGCCAGCATCAGTCAGCGTGAGATTGCGGCCTTCGCGGGCAAACAGCGCCAGACCGAAACGTTCCTCCAGATCGCGCACGCCATGGCTGATAGCGCTCTGCGTGACATTCAGCTCGGCGGCGGCCTTGGTGAAACTCAACAGCCGCCCAGCTGCTTCGAAGGCGCGTACAGAGCTGATCGAGGGCGGAAACCAGGACGCCATGGCTGACGGACAGTATGAGCGTTCCTCATGATCGCGTGAAGAGGTTTCGCTTTTTCCGGGCGTCGCTCGCGATAGGACCATGAGCATAACCCCGGAAGGCCAACCATTCCCGAGACCAGACATGACGATCATCGTGCACGGATTTCAGCGCAGTACGTATGTCAATATCGTGAGGCTCGTCCTGACCCATAAGGGCGCGAAGTTCACGTTCCACGATCTTGAAACGAAGATCGGAGGACCGGAGCACACCCGCCTCCATCCCTTCGGGCGCGTCCCGATCCTGGAGCACGACGGCTTCCGCATCTATGAAACCAGCGCGATCGTTCTTTATCTCGAAGAAACGTTCCCGGCGCCTTCGCTTATGCCGACTGGCGCTCGCGAGCGCGGACTGGTCCATCAATGGATCAGCGCCGTGAACGGCTACTACTACCGCTACCTGGTGTATCATCTCGCGCACGAGCGGCTGGTTTTTCCAGCGCTGGGAATTGCGCCCGACGAAAAGGTGGTCGCGGCGGCGCTTCCGAAAATCAGGACAGCGCTCGATGTCGCGGAGGGCACGCTGCGTGATGCTGACTTTCTGGTCGGCAACCAGCTGAGCCTCGCCGACTTCTTCCTCCATCCCAGCATGTTCGCG
Source organism: Hyphomonadaceae bacterium (assembly GCA_036554545.1). Classification (GTDB taxonomy): domain Bacteria; phylum Pseudomonadota; class Alphaproteobacteria; order Caulobacterales; family Hyphomonadaceae; genus UBA7672. The sequence continues at coordinate 10,302 of DATBNA010000601.1, read as the reverse complement.
CTGAGCCTGACGCCGGAAGGACAGGGAATCTTGCCGAAATGGCCCGCGACCAATCGCTGGCTGGCTCGGATGGAGGCGCTGCCAACAGTCAGGAACTTCCGCGCGACATTGCCACCGCCGGCGCCTATCGAGCATGCGCGCGCGTGGGTTGACGGGCATCGACCAAAGTATTGAGGTCCCTCGCTCGCCGAGGAGATCTTCATGGGCATGGACATCGACCGCCGCACAGCGCTGGCTGCGACATTTGCAGCCGGCGTCATTCTAACCGCCCAAGGTTGCGCAACAGCGCAGACGCCCCAGAGCACGAGCATGTACCAGGCCAGACCGCTGCCGTTCGATCCCAAGACGATTCCCGGACTGTCGGAGCGAATACTCGTGAGCCATCACGACAACAACTACGTAGGCGCGGTGAACCGGCTTGGCGCAATTGAAGCTGAAGTCGCGAAACTCAACATCGCCTCGGCGCCCGGCTTCATGGTGAACGGCCTCAAGCGGGAAGAACTGATCGCGATGAACTCGATGATCCTCCACGAGGCGTACTTCGCTTCGCTCGGACCGACCGGCGGCGCGCCCGGATCAACCCTGGCCAGCCAGATCAACAAGGACTTCGGCGGCGAGAAGGCGTGGCGCGACCAGTTCTCGGCAATGGGCAAGGCGCTGGGCGGCGGCTCGGGTTGGGTTCTGCTGGCCTGGTCGCCGCGCGCTGGCAAACTCGTCAATCAGTGGGCGTTCGATCATACGATGACCATCGCCGACAGCCGTATCCTGCTGGCGCTCGACATGTACGAGCACGCCTACCACATGGATTTCGGCGCCAGGGCCGGGGCTTATGTGGACGCCTTCATGGGCGCCATCAGCTGGACGGCAGCAGACCAGGTGATGACCGCGGCGTTGAAGGCCTGACGGCATGCCGACCCATGAGCAGCGCTCATGGTTCGGTGAGGAGGTTTCGTTTTTGCAGTCAGCTGGCGCGCGCTACGCCACGAGCATCAATCAGGATGTACAGCATGCCGCGCACCAAGGAATCGTCGCCTGCCAACGGGCTCCGGGAGCTGTTTGGCGACCGCCGCCCGACGAAGTGGGTCACGCGAGAGCGGCCCAAGATCGATCGCATCGCATGCCCGTGGGCCATCCGGCGGTTCATCGATCCCGACGCAGTAATCCTCTACGTGCCCACCGGCGACGTGTTCAAGGTCGCCGAGCGTGAACGGGCTGTGGCCTTCGACATTCCTGGCGCCCCGATCACCCATGACGGCGAACTCTGCAGTTTCGACACGCTGATCCGCCGTTTCGGTCTGGAGCGCGACAGCGCTCTCGGGACGGTCGCAAAGATCGTGCGAGGCGCCGATACAAACCGCCACAGGATCGCCCCTGAAGCCGCCGGACTTCACGCCATTTCGCTCGGCCTGTCGAAGCTTCACGCAGACGACCACGCCATGCTCGACCAGGGCATGATCGTTTATGACGCCCTCTATGCCTGGGCCGGAGGCGCGCGCGATGAGGTTCATGACTGGCGTCCACAATGATCCGGCCGGCCTTGCTTCTGTCGGGCGTCGACATAAGGGCGCTGATGAAACCTGCGGACTATTTTCGGGCGGTCGAAGCCGGCTTCCTGGCCTCGAAGCAGGGCAGGACGCAGTCGCCTGCGCCCATGCACATTCCCGTCGCGGGCGGAGGCTTCCACGCCAAGGGCGCCTACCTCGCCGCCGATAGCGTCACCGGGCGCAGCTATGTGGCCCTCAAACTCAACGGCAATTTCCCCGGTAATCCCAAACGCACCGGGCTGCCCACAATCCAGGGCGCCATTCTGCTGTGCGATGCGGGAAACGGTTCGGTCCTCGCCATTCTCGATTCAATCGAAGTCACGGTGATGCGCACCGCCGCCGCCAGCGCGGTGGCGGCCAGCCGCCTCGCAAGGAAAACATCCAGTACCTTGCTGATCTGCGGCTGCGGCCAGCAGGCCATGCCTCATGCCGTGGCGCTGGCCGACGTCCTGCCGATCCGAAAGATTTTTGTCTCGGACATCGAGCCCGGAAAAGCGAACCGCTTCGCGACTGCTGCACAGGCGCAGTTGGGAATCGAGGTTGAGGCAGTCGGCTGCTTCAGTGAAGTCTCGCCCCGTTGCGACGTGATCGTCACCTGCACCACATCAACCGCTGCATTCCTCTGCGCCGAGCACCTGTCTTCCGGCGCATTCGTTGCAGCCGTCGGGGCCGACAGCGCAAGCAAGAGCGAGATCGCTCCCGACCTTATGGAGCAGGCCAAGGTCGTGGTTGACGTGTTTGATCAATGTGTCGCCATGGGCGATCTGCGGCTGGCCATGGCTTCGAGCGCTCTGTCATCGTCGGATGTCTATGCCGATCTCGGCGAGATTGTTTCGGGAATGAAGCCCGGCCGCGCCAGCGAGGATGAAATCATCGTGTCCGACAGCACCGGCACGGCGATCGAAGATGTAGCCTCGGCCGCCATGATATATGAACGCGCGGTCGAGCAGGGCGCAGGTTCGCCTTTCATCCTTTCGCCAGGAGCGCCATGACGCAACAGACCCTCGGCGCTTTGACAAACACAGGCGCGGATTCGGCGCCTTCGGTTGTCCCCTCGCTCAGGGAGCTGACGGCCGCGAGCTTCAAAGTCGGCTGCCTCGGCTTTGGCGGTCCAGCCGGACAGATAGCGCTGATGCACCGCATCTTCGTTGATGAGAAGAAGTGGATCGACGAGGATCGTTACGCGCACGCGCTCAACTACTGCATGCTGCTTCCTGGTCCGGAGGCGCAGCAGCTCGCAACCTATGTCGGTTGGCTGCTGCACGGAGTGAGAGGAGGCATCATCGCTGGCGGGCTGTTCGTTTTGCCGGGCGCCGTGATCGTCCTCATGCTGTCGTGGCTCTACGTAACCGCTGGTCAGCAGCCGCTGGTTGCAGCAGCTTTTTTCGGCATCAAGGCGGCGGTCTTCGCCCTGGTCGCCGAAGCGATGATCCGGATCGGAAAACGCGCGCTCAAGGGACCTGCTACCTGGTCAATTGCAGTCGCCGCATTCCTCGCCCTGTTCGCCTGGTCCGCTCCTTTCCCGCTGGTGATCCTCGCAGCTGGCGTCGTCGGAGCGGTGCTGGCCAAGGGCAGGCCTCTGGTCGGCGGGCAAACAATTCCAGGCGGCGAGTCGCCGGGAGTCCGCCGCGCACTCGCTACTGCTGCAGCATGGACCGCCGCGTGGCTTGCGCCGTTCCTCCTGTCGCTGGGGATGCTTGGCCCAACTCACATCCTGACCAAAGTTGGCCAGCTGTTTTCCGTGCTCGCCGTGGTGACTTTCGGAGGCGCCTACGCGACGCTGGCCTATCTGAAGCAGGAAGCTGTCGATGTGGAAGGCTGGCTCACGCCTGGGCAGATGATCGATGGTCTGGGCCTGGCGGAAACCACGCCCGGCCCGTTGGTGCTGGTCAACGAGTTCGTCGGCTACCTCGCCGGATGGCAAGGCGGCGCCGGAGGGCTGCTTATGGCCGTGCTCGCCGCTGGCATGGCCGCATGGTGTACCTTTGCGCCCTCGTTCGTCTGGATATTCGCCGGCGCCCCATTTGCCGAAAGGCTGCGCACAAACCGTTGGGCCAATGGGGTCTTGCAGGCCATCACCGCCGCCGTTCTCGGCGTTATTGCCAATCTTGCGATCTGGTTTGCAGGGCATGTGCTGTTCGGATCGTTCAGCGACTTTCGGCTTCCTCTACAGGCGACAATCGCCTTGCCTCGCCTGGAGTCCTTCGATCTCGCCGCCGGCATTCTCTGTGTCGCCGCATTGCTTGCCCTTTTTCGATTCAGGTTTGGCGTGTTGACGCTGGTTCTTGCTGCAGCCGCCAGCGGCGTCGCCCTTCAACTGACTGGACTGGTCTGACTGGCCTTTGGCGCAGAACGACGGAGTGCGAACCAGACTGCCATTCCCGCCGCCAGAAGCGCCCGGTCCTGAGGCGGCGAGAAGGAATGTGGCCCATCCGCCGATGACCGCTCACACAATGGGAATGACGAGAACTGTCGAGGCGCTACGGATCGCATTCGATCGGAACGTTTCTGCTGCGAAGCAGCGTATCGAAACGCGATTTTTGGCGCGGATGCGCGCATTGAAGCGGAGTCTAGAGAAAGGTCGGAAGCAATCGAGAAGCGCGCTAAGTCACGGAATACGGTGACTGAATGAGAAGGCCGGGTGAAGGCGATCGTCGCAACGCCTGCGAGTAAAATCTCTAAGTCTTTGATTTATTGGCGCGCCCGAAGAGATTCGAACTCCTGACCCCCAGATTCGTAGTCTGGTGCTCTATCCAACTGAGCTACGGGCGCGCTGGTTTGGAGGGGCGGGTTGTAACGTCGGGGACACTCCGGTGCAAGGGCGTGGCCTCAGGAGATCGAAAGCAGCGAAAACCGGCCTTTTTAAGGACGTTGGCCGGCGTGGGACGCTTGAGCGGCGCTGTGCGAGGGGCCATGCTTGAACGATGGCCGAACGTCGCGGAGAGAGTCTTCCCCTGATCGATGTCTCGCCCCTGTTCGGGAGCGATCCGTCGGCGCGGACAAGGACCGCCGAGGAGATCGGGACGGCATGCCGCGACCTCGGCTTCTTCTATGCGGCCGGCCACGCGATCTCGGACGCAACCATGGGCTCGCTGATGCGGACGAGCCGGCAGTTCTTTGCGCTGCCTGAGCTCGAGAAGATGAAGATCGCCATGGCGCGCGGGGGCAGGGCGTGGCGCGGCTTCTTTCCTGTCGGCGGCGAACTCACCTCCGGCCGGCCGGACATCAAGGAAGGCGTCTATTTCGGCGAGGAGCTGGGGCCGTCCGATCCGCGCGTGAAGACCGGTATGCTCCTGCATGGCGCCAATCTCTTTCCCGACGCCGTCCCGGACCTGAAGCCGGCCGTGATGACGTTCATGAGCGAAGCGGAGCGCTCCGCGCATGCGATCATGGAAGGCGTCGCAATGAGCCTTGGACTCGATGCGCAGTATTTCCGCAAGGCCTACACCTCGCAGCCCACCATGCTGTTCCGCATCTTCCACTATCCGGCATCGACTGCGGACAAGGGCTGGGGCGTGGGCGAGCACACGGACTACGGCCTCCTCACCCTGCTGGCGCAGGACGAGATTGGCGGGCTCGAAGTGAAGACTCCCAATGGCTGGATCAAGGCGCCGCCGATCCCCGGCGCGCTGGTCTGCAATATCGGCGACATGCTCGACCGCCTCACTGGCGGCGCCTATCGCTCAACGCCGCATCGCGTGCTCAACACCAGCGGCCGCTCTCGCCTGTCATTTCCCTTCTTCTTCGATCCGGGGTTCGATGCGCGCATCGTGCCGTTGCCGGAGCATGCCCAGTATGTCCGCGACGACAGCAGCGACCGCTGGGACAAGGCCAACGTCCACGCCTTCTCGGGAACCTATGGCGATTACCTTCTCGGCAAGGTGTCGAAAGTCTTTCCCGATCTCGCACAGCGCGTGACCTGACATCAATGCGCCATGCCCTGGTCAACGCGGCAAAAATTCTGGTCGCGCTGGTCTTTGCGGGGATCGCGATCCACGTGCTGATCGGCGAGTTCGGACTCCTGTCGGCCGATGAAGTGATGGCGAGCCTTGCCGAGATCGGCTGGGGCGCGGCCGGACTGATGCTGCTGGCCACCTTCATCGCCTACGCCGCCGTGTCCACCTATGACGCGTTTGCCCTTCGCTATGCAGGGATAAGCCTGTCGCTTCGCAAATCCACAATCTCGTCGACCTCGAGCTACGCCATTTCCAACCTGCTCGGCTTTCCCGTCTTCACCGGCAACGCCGTGCGCTACTGGCTGTTCGAAAGCTGGGGCCTTGGCGCGAAGGAGACCGCGCTTGCGGCCCTCGTCACTACCGTTGCGTGCAACCACTCGCTGGCGATCATCGCGGGGTTCAGCCTCCTTCTCGATCCCGCGCTGATCGAAATCACCGGCCTTGACCCTGCGTGGGGCATGCCTATCGGCGTAGTGCTGCTCGCGATTTCTGCGGCCCTCATCCTCTTCGCTCTCTACGGCCAGCGCGAGATCCGCATCTGGCAGCTTCACGTGAACAGGCCCGGACCAACGCTGCTCGTGCAACTCGTGGTATGCACGATCGACTACGCAGCGACCGCTACGGTGCTCTACATTCCGATCGGTCACCTGTTCGGTATGGACTTGCTGTCGTTCATCGCGCTCTTCTCCATCGCCAAGACGATCGGAATCTTCAGCAATGTCCCCGGAGGGCTGGGGGTCTTCGAGGCGATCATCGCGACCGCCGTCACTGATGTTTCAGTCGCCGATCTGGCAGCCGCACTCATCGCCTATCGCGTCATCTTCTATCTCGTGCCGTTCGGGATTGCAGGCGGCGCGCTGGCGGTACATGGTCTGCGCGTGGCGAGCAGGAGGAATGGCCCACGACAGCCATTGACCCCATCCGACGAGAAGGCGGGGCGGTAGGGAAAACGAAACAAAGCTACGTCCAGACCGTTACTGCCGAGGTGAAGGAAGCATCTCCCGGAAGTCGGCGCCGGAGGCCCAGGGACTCTGGACGCCGCGATATTCCCGCCGATTTTGCCGCCTTCGTGCAATCGGAAGCTTTCCCGTGCGTCGGAGCAAAATCTGCCTGTGCGCTCGGCGGGCTGCGTGTCATCGAGGCAGGCGATTTCATTTCAGGCGAGCACGACGCTGCGATCCATCGCGCGATCACCGAGTTCGGCGCCGAGGCCCAGGACGAGAAGGCGGCGCTTCTGTCCTTTGCATGCCTGTTCAATCGTGGCGCGAAGATGAGCGAGCGCGAGTTTGAGGCCGCGCTGTGGGCAAGAGCGCAGGGCCTGCACGACATTGACGCCGCAAGCGGCGCGCCATGGGCCGATGGCGTTGCGCGCGAGCCGGACGCAGCCGACTTTTCCTTCAGCGTCGGCGGCGTCGCCTACTTTGTCGTCGGCCTGCATCCGGGCGCCTCGCGCGAGGCGCGGCGCTTCTGCCGGCCGGCGCTGGTGTTCAACCCGCACCTGCAGTTCGAGCGCCTGCGCGTCGATGGCCGCTACTACCGCATGCAGTCGATCATCCGCGAACGCGAGATCGCGCGGCACGGGTCGATCAATCCTATGCTGTCGGATTTCGGATCTGGCCGCGAGGCCGCGCAGTACTCCGGCCGCCAGGTCGAGCCGGGCTGGACATGCCCGCTGAGGGTCAGGACATGAAGACTGCAACGCTGGAAACTCATGTGATCCCGCCGCGCTCAGGCGCATCGCTGAAACTCGCGAAGGGCCAGGTGCTCACGGTGATCGATCCCGAAGGCGAGCAGGTATCGGATCTCATCGCCTACAACGCTCACGACACGGAGGAGTACATCTCCTCCGGCCGGTCCATCGATTACGCCAGCCGCATTTTCCTGACGACCGGCGACATCCTCTACTCCAATCGCTCCAATCCTATGCTGACCATCGTGCGCGACGATGTCGGACGGCATGACTTCTCACTGACGCCGTGCTCGAAGGAGATGTTCCGCATCATCTACAAGGACGAACATCCGCATCACGGCTGCCAGGGGAATCTCGAGCGCGCCATGGCGCCCCACGGCGTCTCGCCTGATCGCATCCCGATCGCCTTCAACGTCTTCATGAACGTCGACGTCAATTCGAAGACAGGCGAGATAAAGGTGTTGCCGCCGCTGAGCCGGGCGGGCGATTCCACCAGCTTCCGGGCAGAAATGGATCTCATCGTCGCGCTCACCGCGTGCTCGGCAGGGCAGTCCAACAACTTCACCTATAAACCCATTCACTATCGGGTCGAATGATGGCGGACGGAAATCTCATCGAGGGCAAAACGGCGTTCGTGGCGCATGGCTCGACTGAGCCTGGCGTCAACTGGTTCTCCGACCTGCGTTTCCACTGGGACGCCTCGATCACTGTGCGAAAGACCGGCGTGAAAATCACGCTGAAGGAGGTCACGGCCGGCGAGCTTTCGAAATTCTTCGTCTATTTCAGCATGCTGACCGTGCAGGCCGCTGCGGCCCGATTGTCAGGTCAGAAGCGCTATCGCGTCTGGTTCACACCGGACCGGCCGCGTCCGTGGTATGTCGTGTGGTCGGCGGCGACATTGGCCGGCGTGAAATTCGCGCGCGGCGCCGGGGATGCTGACGCCGTCTTCTATTTCGAGGATGTGACTGCAGGCACGCCGCCGCGCATTGCTGGTCACAACATCCTCAATGCCGGCGTCACCGACATATCGAAGACTCGCGTCGCCGAGGCGTTCGGCCGCGTTGCGGGCTACGACCTTGCGCTCGATCCCATGGCGCACAATGGGAAAGCGGTCGAGAAGAGCGAACTCAACGGCAAGCATGACGGGCGTCTGGTCGACTGTCCTACGGCGCCGCAGCCGGGCAAGAGCTATCAGCGTTTCATCGATTCATCCGATGGCGTCACCGCTTTCGACTACCGCACCACCATTATCAACCGCCGCCCGCAATTCGTGCTGGTGAAGACCAAGCCTGCAGACGATCGCTTCTCGATTCACAACGTCACCGTGACGTTCCACGAACTTGAAGAAGTGTTCTCCATAGACGAGGTCGACCTGATCCGCCGGTTCGCCCAGGAAATGCAGCTCGACTGGGGCGCCTTCGATGTGCTGCGCGATCGCGCCTCGGGCCGCATTTATGTTGTCGATGTCAACAAGACGGACACCGGCCCAGCAGTCGATCTGTCGTTCAAATGCAGGGGCAGACTGAAGCGTGCGATATCGAGAGCCTTCCGAGACATGATCGCGGAGCGCGCGGCGCGCTGATCACATCGTCGCCAGCGGCCAGACGACGGCGGCCGCGATGGCGGCGCCCAGCAGGAAGCGCCACAGCGGAACCCTGGTCAGCCCCTCCGCCGGACCTGTCACGCCGTTGCTGCGGCGTCCCGTGATCATCGGCCCGATCAGGTTGGCGCGCTTCACCACGAGATAGAACAGGATCGCGGCAATGTGGACGGCGATGAGGATCAGCAGGATGTTGAACGCATCCTCGTGCAGGTCGCCCGCGACTTCAGCGAAGTCGTAGGAGACGAAGCGGGATAGGGGGCCGGAGTCGAGCCCCGTGTCGGTATCCGCCGCGAAGAGGCCGAGCGTCACCTGCGCGACCAGCGCCACGATCATCGCCGCCACGCTGAGCCCGCCCAGCGGATTGTGCCCGAAGGCCAGCTTGTGCGTCGGACCGAACAGGCTGCCGGCATAGGAGAAGATGGCGCGCGGACCCTTGATGAAATGCGCGAAGCGCGCCGTCTCCGGTCCGGCGAAGCCCCAGTAGATGCGGAACACCAGCAGGCCGGCGATCGTCAGCCCTGACGCCTTGTGCCAGTCGAAGATGTGCTCTTCGGCCGTCCACCACGAAAAGGCGACGAGGCCGACGATCAGCCAGTGGAACAGGCGCGTCGGCCCGTCCCAGACCTTCTGGGGCTTGGCGCCAGCCTCAGCGTCCAATCGCTATTCCTTCTTCATCCGGAACTGGTCGTGACAGTTCTTGCACGCCCCGCCCGTTGCGGCGACCTGCGCCCCGATCGCGGCGAGATCCTCGCCGGTTGCCACGTCCGAAAGCCTGGCCGCTTCATCCGCCAGCCTTTGCGCAGCGGCCTGGAAGCCAGGCTGGTCTTCCCAGATCTTTGCCAGCGCTTCTGTCTTCACGCCGGATTCCGGACCCGTTCCCGCAGGGAACCAGGTCGGCAATTCGGTCGAATGCGTCTTGATCGTCTGCACCGCTGGGCGGATCTGGTCGAGCTCCGGCGCGCCGCTCTTCATCTGGTCGCCGATCGTCTTCATCGCTGCGCCCATTTCCTTGAGCGACTTCTGGCGGACCTCGATCTGCTGTTTCACCGTTACGCCGTTGGGTAGCGTGGCATTGCCCGCATCGGCAGCCGGAGCGGCCGCGCCGCTGTCAGTCGTGCCGCTTTCTCCCCCGCAAGCAGCCAGCGCCAGGACGGCGACAGCAGCGGCCAGCAGCTGAAATCTCTTCGTCATGATTTCTCCCCTCGAGTTTCGCATGAAACGCTAGGCGCCGCAAAAAGATGCGTCAATTCAAGCGACGCCGGAAACCCGCGAGTGTCCATCACGGATAGTCACGATCAGACGATGAGCGGCGCGAACAGGCGGCCATCTCCCTCGAAGCTCGGCAGCAGGCGGCCCGCGATGATGATCGCGAGCCAGAGGAGAATTGAGAGCGCTGCGGAAATCTTCGCGCCGAGTCCGGCCTCGGCGCCATCGGGAAGCGCCAGGACGCGGCGCCTCTCGTCAGGCGCTATGCCGAGCGCCGGATCGAATCCCTGACCAGCTATGCCG